>NZ_NUOW01000054.1:0-5122 GCF_002584635.1 Bacillus sp. AFS031507 | reverse complement strand
ACCTTTTTATTATTTAAGAAACGTGATAATCCAAATGTTGTAATACTTGCAAACACAATACTTAACGCACTGAACCATGTAATGGAAGACAATGATATTTGCCCCACAATGATTCCACCAAAACCTGCACCAGCCGCAAAGCCTAATTGCATCATCGATTGGTTCAGACCTAGCAACACATCTGAGGATTCAGGTGATAGCGTTGCTAAATTATATTGCTGAGTTGCACCTGATGACCAGCCTGCAAATGACCAGACTGTCAATAAAACAAATACAGCAATAATTGAATGTGATATGAAGGAAAGCACGACTAAAGATGTTACGTTTACAAGTAACCCTATTTTTAATGTAAAAATGACGCCTCTCTTATCAGCACTTAATCCACCTAGTTTAGAACCAAATAAGCTTGCAACTCCAAGAACTAGTAAAGTAATGCTTACAAGAGAATCACTCATACCTACATTTTTTACAAGGAATGGAGATAAATAAGTAAAAAGAATTCCGTATCCTGTCATTAAAAAGAAGGTGATTGATAATGCTAAAGCAATTTTTGGTTTTTTGAACATCGCAATTTGTCTCGTTAAAGGGATTGAAGCATCACCATTCATTTTTGGTATTGTATTTAAAACAATAAAAATGACAAGTAAAACTAATATTGCGGTACCGATAAATACAAATTTCCAGCCATACGTAGATGTAATAAAACGTCCAATAGGAACGCCAATGATTAATGATGCGGTAAATCCCATGACAACTGTTGCAATTGAACTGGCCTTTTTATTAGCAGGTGCAATCTTTGCTGCGATATTTAAAATTGTAACGACTGCTACACCTGTACTTAAAGCCATAATAATGCGAGCAATTATAAATAATCCATACCCTGGAACAATCACTGAAAGTAAATTTCCTACAATAAAAACAAATAACGCATAGATCAGTAATTTTCGTCTTTCCATTTTAGCCGTTAATACCAGTAATATAGGTGTACCGATGGCATAGGCTAATGAAAAGACTGTAATTAATTGACCAGCCGCTCCAATTGACACTCCTAGAGCCTCTGCCATTTTATCCAAAATACCTGAGATGATGGGTTGTGAAGTACCGACTAAAAAACTTATCAGTGCTAAAATATAAATCTTTGCTGTATTTGACAAGTGAAAATTCCTCCTCAATATCATTATTAATTTCTATATTTCTATATTTATATAAACACTGTAATAATTTACAAAATGAAAGAACCTATTAAACCATTTTGTTATTTCCTCAAGATTTTGTTTCTTTGCTAATTTGACCCTTACATTTTCTTCGCTCATTTCTGTTATTCAGTATTTTTATAAATACTGAAATTTAAATTAAAATTATTCCGCTTTAACATTAAAGTAAAGCGGGAGCGTATTGTGCAAGGACTTCTCGTTGTAAACTGTAATATCTGAAGGTTCCCTCTCTGCGAACTGCTAATAATCCGCAATCGAGTAATGGTTTTAAATGATGCGTCAATGTTGAATTGTTAGGGACTTTTAATTGATTTGCCATTTCCAGGCAAGCTAACTCTGATTGTTGAGTTAGTAATTTTACGATTTGTAAACGAGTCGATTCACCTAATGCCTTATAGACTTTTACTGCAATATCATCATTCACCGCTAAAAACCTCCTTTCAGCAACCCTTATTTCAGTATTTCTAGAAATATTATATTTAATCAGAGATGCTCTGTCAAGAGAGTTCTTTTCCACTTTTTAATTCAAGGGCTGTTTTCTTCATTTTAGAGTTTTCACTTAAATAAAAAACGCACATTAGGTTAAATATACAAATAGTCACCAAAACATAAAGCCTGTATCTTAGATTACCAAGTAATCATTGATACAGGCTTTATTAATATTCTTTATTTCACAAACCTGAGTAAGGGGCCTATGATTAATGATGCATCGGCTCCAGAACATTTGCGCCAGCCTCTAACGAGCGACTCGGCAATTCTTTGGTATATACTATTCCGCCGTGAATTTGCAGGACACGGTCTACGACTCGATTCCCCATCTTCGTACCGTATAGTTTGGCAAACGACGCATGCTGTTTCGATTCCCATAAACATGAGAATACTAGAAACTTGATGTAAATGAACTAGATGTTTCAGCAACTGTTACCATTTACTTTCCTTTAAATTCAGGCTTCCGCTTCTTTATAAATGCGGCAATGCCTTCCTGGTGGTCTTCGGTTTGCACCATTAAAGTTTGAATCAGCCGTTCCTGTTCCAGGATTTCAGCTAACGAGGCAGTCAATGCCTGGTCGATTAATTTCTTTTGTTTTCCATAAGATTTACCAGGGCCGTACGCCAATTTTAATGCCAGTTTAGTAGTTTCTTCCTGAAGTTTTTCCAATGGATGCAAATAATTGATAACACCCAATTGATTAAGACGCTCTGCCGGAATGGGTTCGGCAGTAAAGAAGAATTGTTTGGCCAAGTGCGGACCGACTAATCTTGGCAGAAAATAAGATCCACCTCCATCGGAGATTAAACCAACCTGCGAAAAGCTGAGCGCGAATTTACTGTCATCTGCCGCTACAATCAAATCACAGGCCAGTGCCAAATTGAAACCAGCTCCGGCAGCATAACCATGAACGGAAGCAATAATCGGCTTTTCCGTCTCTTTCATCAAAATAATCAACTCATTCACCTTTCCAATATGGTCATAGACGTGAATGCCGCCTCCTGCGCCCATCGATTTTACATCGCCACCGGCGCAAAACGAGCGGCCGGCACCGGATAACACAATGACCTGCACGTCCTCATCGGTTTGGGCATTCTTCAGGGCATCTTTTAATCCCAAAATCATATCCGGGCTGAAAGCATTTAAACTCTGTGGCCGATTTAAGGTTAACGATAAAACTGGACCTAATTTTTCTACAACTAAATGTTCTTGTGTCATAAAAATCTTCCTTTCTTTTTTTAAAAATTTAACTAGCATTATTTAATCAGCCAGCCTCCATCAATAAGCAAATCGGAACCAGTCATATAGGAGGCTTCGTGGGATGCTGCAAAGGCAATCACATTAGCAATTTCTTCGGGCTGGGCTACCCTTTTTAACGCAGTGTTGTTTTCAATGGCGCGGACAAACCGCTCATTTTGCAAACCATTGGCTGTTAAAGCGGTTTCAATAAAACCGGGGGAAACCGAATTCACGCGGATTCTCCAAAGGCGCCAATTCCAGTGCAAGTGCTCTAGTAAAATTGATTACAGCGGCTATGGCAGCACTATAATGAGGAATTTCGGCTCCGGCTTGATGCCCTGACAGTGAGGCTACATTGACGATTGCCCGTTATGCTCTTCGTGTTTCGCTCCTTGGACAATGACACTTCGAAGAGCTTTTGATACTAAGAATACGCTTTTTAGATTGACTGCCTGAACATCATTGCATTCTTGTTCGGATATTTCCAGGTTTTTCGTATACCGCGAACTCCATCATTATGGAATACATGCTGTCATATTTTAAACCGTCTCTGTATTAGAGCTACCAGTTTCGGCCGGACAACCAATTTCCCCCGTGTTTTACGAGTCGCCTATAAATTCAATGCTTCAGGCAGTGCTTCGAATGGATATTCCTGGAACATAATCGGACTTATCGCCCCGTGCTCGTATAAGTCCAGAAGTTCCTAGTGGGCAATCATCACTTGTTCCGGCATTAATTTTCGGAACAGTCCCCAATGAACGCCGACAATCGAATAATGAATATTGTATGGGGCCAGATCTAATGTAGAAGCGCGTGTCATGCCAACAACTGCTGCTTTACTTGTGTGACAAGGGAGACAAACGCGATCGGCAATGAACGAGTAAATCGGCGATGTGTTGATAATCACCCCCTTCAGACTCCGTCATCGCATTCCCGGCCGCTTGGATGCCATTAAACACACCATGCTGATTGATATTGATCGTCCGCAATATTTATATAAATATATATTTATACAAATACCAAATTTAGCTAAATATCTCTCGCCGACCGACCTGATGGGCTTCGGTCAGTTTGCCAGCTTCGTACAATTCTGGAAATGGTTTTTTGGAAAACTTGCCAATACTCGTTTTAGGAATTTCTGTCTTTCTCAAGTAAAACTGTTCGGGCACGGTACAGAATCGTTTTGAGAAGAAGTGGATAAATCATCATCTGAGTTGTAACCTACTATCTTTAGATACTAACCGTTTAGTATGTTTGCGCTTACATATCATAATATTTTTAATAATTTTATAAATTTATAGGTCTATTAAATTTTCCAAATTAAAATTTGTTATAAAATACGAAAATACTGGTAGTGAATGTCCATGAGCAATTGTTCTTTGGAGCCAAAATAATAATAAAAGTCCCTTTTGTCACGCCGTTCAAATGACATGAATCGAGATCTATTCTAAAGGCTTTTTCATGGGAGGAAATTCTTTTTCCCATAAAAACAATTTCATTTGAAAATGCTTCAAAATTACGAGTTAGCTCAATCTTAGAAGACGAACTCCTTGATCTTAATGATGAGCCGATAAATTAATTCCTTTTTATCATGTCATTTTATTTATTCACTTCGGAAATTTACAAGAAATATTAATAATTATGAAGTGAATCTGAGCTGCAAACACAAATAATATGTAATAAACAAAGGAACATATAAAGTTATTTTTTTATGTTCCTTCAAAAAAATTCAAATTGAATTGTCAATAAACGTAAACTTTTAATGTCGGTTTATCCATGATAAGTTGGCTTACCCGTTCATGAAATCCGGGAAAAGTGATCAGTATAGTCTACAATTTTATACCAACAACCTTTACTTTGGAGTGGAAGGTTGTTGGAATGTAAGCTGCTATTTAACAGTAAGATTGTTTACTTGTTTCATAAAATCGGCGAAAAAGTCCTTACCAAGCACACGTTGGTATTGAAGAACCCCTTTACCAGCAGCCAAAATCATTAGGGCAAGAGAATCAACATCGACTGAAGACTGGAGGTCACCTTGTTCCTGTATTTCCCGAAGTATATTCGTAATAATTAGTAGTTCCTTTTCGCTTATTTCCTTTACCTTTTTCTGCATTGCCTCAGGCAAAGATTCAAAATCTGTTTGTAAGGACGAGATTGGGCAAATGTCATAACATCTAAA
>NZ_NUOW01000053.1:0-1012 GCF_002584635.1 Bacillus sp. AFS031507 | reverse complement strand
AATCCACATGCTCCATGCCCTCCAACATGGTACGGACAACCTAAATCTGGTCAATTTAAAGAACATTGTTTTTATGAACCAAAACCTGGAACATGTGATACTGTTTATGGAGGTTAAGCTTACTCTTTGAGTAAGCTTTTTTACATATTTAGAATATTTACACAAAATAAAACTTTTAATAATAGTTTTTATCTAAGAATGCAAGATTGTGAAATATTGTACTTAAGCTAACGGCTGCGTAAGTTCAATAAGGAATATTAAAAAAACTGCCTGTATCAATCGGAATTTAATTGTCCTTATATATATTTAACTATTGGGTCCTTCTTTTTTTAATTTATATTCTATCCCGTTTTCTATATAGATTGTGTTTTGTAATCCGGTTTGGATTACCAGATATTCAAATACATTTTTTGCTGTGCTTCTGATCATCGCGCTCAGACCTAGGCTGTCAAACACGCGTGCATAGCAGCGGATTATCAACGTATTATTTTCTTTAAACAGATGATAATATACGGTTTCTTTCTGTATTTTCGAAAAACAGTGGATAAATAGATATTCATCTGTTGGTTCTATTCCTTTTATCAAAAGTTCTTTTTGAACTAGTCGTTTTATTTCTGCAATTTGTTTCTCTGATAAATTTATTCTCATACCGGCTTCACCATCTTATTTTTGATTGGTATTCCATCCATTTTCATTATACGAAAGTGGGAGTTCGCCTGTCACACAGCGCAATCGATGTGAATGAAAAAAACAAACACAAAATTGGACAGAAAGTACTTTAATTAAATCTGGTGGTTACACAATGATTGGTGAAAAAGGTGGTTTAAGTTTTATTTATCAAAAAGCAGCGTAAAATCCCTAGCTTTAGATATGGGGATATAAGCTGTTTTTTTGTTCGATTTTTTAGGATAATGCATTAATTTTACTATACATTCTATGAAGTTCTTTGGTATAATCAGAGTATAAACAGAACATTTGTTCCGTTAAGGGATGGTGAATGAAATGTATCGAT
>NZ_NUOW01000052.1:0-17317 GCF_002584635.1 Bacillus sp. AFS031507 | reverse complement strand
GCGACCTTTCTACCCGGAGGGTGGAGTACAATTTACCGCAAGGTAGAAAGGCTCCCTTCTACTCCACTACTTCAATAAGGAGTAAAGCTTTTTACTGCACTAACGGGGCAGGTTAGCTGAAGAAGGAAACGTGATAAACTGGGTAAATGACATACTTAAACGGGTGAAAATATGGACAATATCTTAAAAAAACTAATTGATATTAAATACGATTTAGATAATCCATTTCCGCATAGAGGTACGGATCAAATACAAGAAGATTTTAGAACAGAGTTTTTAAATTTATCTGAGGAAGAGGACTGTCTAACGGGTGATTTTAACACTTACTGTATGAATATAGCTGGAACTCTAAGTTATGTTTTAGCAGGCAAAACAAATAAAATTCCCCAACTTCAAATTGAAATATTACAGAAGTTCTTCTTTGATTTCTTTAAACAATATAAGTTTTTTGAGGACAAAATTGAAACCTATAATGATTTCTTTCGAGAGTATAAAAACTTTGAAGAAACAAGAAAATTATTATTACAATTGTTATCAAAGTAAGTATCCTAGTTGAACGAACAGGTGCTTTAAGAAGGTAGCACCTTTCCCTTGTTCGACTAACGGAGCAGTTTAACTTAAGAAGAAGAAGGCAGACAAGAAAAGCTGTTTTTGTGGCGGTTGGAGATTAGTGAAGAACAACTTACATGACTTAAAATGAATACTTAAAAAATGAAAAGAGAACGATAAGAAAGAGGAGGGCTAAATATGTCAAATAAAAATCAGTGGTTACTTAATGTTCCTATGGTCTTATTAGTATGGTTAACACTCCCTTTTTTAGGGTTACATAATATTAAGAAATTCCTTCCTGCATCAATTTTTATTGTAATTATAGAAAATCTTTTTGCCCAAATTGGGAAGAAACGCAAATGGTGGGTTTTTTATAAAAAATATCCATATATTTCAGTGGCATTACCTTTTTATATAGGACCTTTTTTGGTAGGTTCAATGTGGATATTAAAATGGACATATGGAAATTTTAAACGTTTTATTTCACTAAATACAATAGTAGATGGTATGTTTACCATTCTAATGATGGGTTTATTAAAAAAATTAAAAATAGTCACACTCGTTCGGTTTAATAAAATTCAATTTTTCCTTTATATGTTTCTTAAGTCGTTTTTGTTATATGGATTTCAGTACCTAATTGAAAAGAGAAAAAATTACTAGATGTGGTTAAAGGGAGTAAATTGTTATTTATGTTAAAATTGGTTGTGTATGTGAAATTTTTCACTTAAGCTAACGGGTAGCTTGAGTTAAAGAAGTGGATTCCTGCGGGATAGGAACATGATGATCGCTGCGGCGGTCATTTTTCTTTTTGAACTAACTGTTCAGGTTAGTGAAACTTTAGTAATTTTAAATCATATAACTACAAAAAGGAAACGTTTTAGTCTAAATGGAAGTGAATGTATTGAGTATAGCTGCTTGGTTTGGAGTCGGCATTGGCATAGCAGCTGCAATAGTTTATTGAGAAAATCGAAAAGAAAAAAATAAATTCGTGGGGATAAATAATGAATGTGACAATTGAAATACATTACAAAGCCAGCAGTAAATTAATGCAGCGGAACAACCTTCCACTAAGAGGTAAACGGCCTGAATTTGTTGCTTACCAGTGGTGGAAGCAAATAAAAAAGAAATGCCCAATGACCTAGAATTGGAACAGGTTAAAGTGAATGGAGGCAATGACATCACGCAGCTAGTTTTAGATATAGAAGCTCAGGGTTGGAAAAAGATTAAGAACAATAGGGTTTTGCCTTTTAAGAAAAAATAAATCTATGACCTAGAGTACGACTAAAAAAAGAAGTATCACTTAGACACTTCTTACGAAGCCACAAATTTGTGGTTTTGGTTATTGGATTAATTTTCCTCTACTTCGGAGTTATTATTGCTAGTATTTTCAGTTACTTCTGCAGATGCTCCTTCACGCCAACCTTTAAACCTATAAACTCTGCTTTTGATTCTTCTACCTGAACCTCCGACGCCTACATTCCATCCTGTTTCTTGATTAGCCTTAATACCTATGTTGCCATCTCCAGATAAATCGTAAAACTCTTCAATTTCAACTTCAAAGGCATTTTCAATCCTTGTAGCTATAGCTAACTCTTGTGTAACACGAGCTTGAGATTCCGTTATAAAATTTGTAATCTCTTGTAAGGCTGCTTCCTCTTCCAACTTTTTTAAGTCTTTGAGGATACTCCAACAGGACGATTAATTTTTAATATTTTTTCTGCGTTTGCTGAGTTTGAAAGGGACTTTATTGTTGAACGGACAAAAGAGGGGAAGGAAATTGCCAAGCAAAAAGGCAATTTTAAAGAGGGCAGACCAAGGAAGTTTAAAAAGGCACAAATTGAGCATGCATTGAAGCTCCTGGAAACACATTCGTACATGCAAGTAGAAGATATAACAGGTATAAGTAAAAGCACGCTCATTAGAGCAAAGAAACGTCAGGAGTAGCTCCTTCAATGAGAAAAGTGTAAAGTGTGTCGGCCATAATGGTCGATTTTTTTTTTATTAATGAAGAATAATGGTGATGTTTTCTACTGGATTGTTGATTTACCTGAAAGGACGAAATTCACGGATATAATGATAATCCAAACAAGAGCTTTAACCATAATTGTTTTAATATGATTTCCTTTTGCAATTACAGTTGCAATAGGAAATGATCTAGTAGCGATTCTTGCTGATGGGTTTAGACCTGCAACAGGTTCATCTAATTTGTTACTTAAGCAGCTCCACTTCAAAGAACTCTTGTTTTAGCAGTGTTCGTGTAACATTATATACCACGTATGAAAATTCTAATTGAAAGAAAAATAAATAAAGAAGTAAAGACAATGGATTTGCTTCTTAGCTGAAAGGGGGGTGCTCCAAATGAAAAACACCATAAATAAGGTGTTTAACATTTTTGTTTCTGGATTATTAACTATGACTGTCCTAGGAGCATGTGGACAAGATACAAAAGATATTACAGTAAATGATGATAATAAAAAACAAGTAGCGAAATCAGAGCTGGGTTCTCGAACCAATTCTGTACAAATGCAAAACACAGCAAGGAAATCAGATAATGGTACAATAAATCCTTCCCAAATCCTCAAGCTAAATAACGCAGGTACTAAGACTACGTTTGTTAGCGGACTTATTAATCAAGATACAACATGGACCGCAGCGGGTTCTCCCTATTCATTATCAGGAAATATTCATATAGCGAATGGGGTTACATTAACGGTAGAGCCTGGGGTAACGATTGAAGGCAACGGTCTTAGTTTAAAAGTTTACGGAAATCTTGAAGCAGTAGGTCACCCTGATTCAAAGATAACGTTTAACAGTGTAAATATCGAACCAGGTCTAACGGATTATACTAAGCCATTTCTTATTCATATTGAAAATGCTGACATTTCTAAAGGTAGTTTGTATCGTAATACTAATAGTGATATATATGGAAGTTTAATATTAAGGGACTCAAAGGTATTTAATATATCTTATCCCTTATCCATTCAGTCACCACAAAGTGATATATCCATAGAACGAAATCTATTTTCGAATACTAACGGAATTGATATTGTACAATACAAGAATACTGCAATAAATATATCAAAAAATATATTTACCAATTCTAGGGGAATAGGAATTAAAACTGGTACCGATGCTAAAATAAGCATATTAAATAATGTTTTTTATTATTACAATCAATATGCAGTTAAATGTTTTTGGAGTATTCTAGCTCATCCAAATGAACAAGTTATTGTTTCATACAATTCTTTTTTAACCCGTAAGGATTTATTAACTGAGGCATTAATTATAGAAAATCAAACCACAGAATATGTAAAAATGACGGGTACCAATAACTATTGGGGAACAACAGATGAAACAGTCATCGAAAAAATGATCCATGATAAAATTGACGACCTCAGTGTTGGTTCTTATATCAATTTCAAACCATATTTACAATCACCAGATCCAAATACGGCATATTTAGATATTGTTAAACCTATCATTTCAGGCGCAACAGATGCTACAATTAAGATGAATTCAACATTTGATTCTATGTTAGGTGTATTTGCAAATGATAATGTGGATGGGGATATAACAAGAAAAGTTATTGTATCTGGATACGTTGATAATACAAAGCCAGGTAGATATACCTTGACTTACACTGTAGAGGATATTATGGGAAATATATCATCTGTTACAAGAAACATTACCGTAGTGGATGATATAAATCCTGTGATTACGGGTATAGCAGATACCTCAATTAATATTAACTCATATTTTAAGCCTATGTATGGTGTATCTGCAACGGATAATGCAGATGGTGATATAACATGGAAAATTATTGTAAATGGAAATGTTAATAGAAAACCAGGTATGTATACTTTGACTTATACTGTAGAAGATAGTTCAGGAAATAAAACATCCGTTACAAGAAACATTACAGTGTTCGATGATACAAACCCTGTGCTTACTGGAATAGATGATAAATCTATTAATGTTAACTCGAATTTTGATGCTATGTATGGCGTAACTGCAATAGATAATGCAGATGGCGATATAACAAACGATATCATACTATCTGGAAATGTAGATATTACAAAGCCAGGTATATATTCTTTAACTTATACAGTAGAAGATAATTCAGGAAATATAACAACTGATACAAGAAATATCACCGTAACGCTTGCATTCCCATCAAATTTAAAAGTGGTTGCTAGTTCATACAATAGCGTAAATTTAACTTGGTCAGGGGTTAGCGGGGCTTCAGGATATGAAATCTATAGATCTACATCAAGCTCGGGGACCTTTACAAAAATTGCAACTTCATCGAGTACCTCTTTTATCAATACATCTTTGAACACCGGGACGACCTATTACTATAAAGTTAGAGCCTATCAAATCTCAACACCCGCATCATATAGCAGTTTTAGTTCTGTAGTTTCTGCAAAACCTATACCTGCGACGCCATCTTCAGCCAAGGCTGTTTCATCGTCTTATAATAGTATAAAAACTAGCTGGGCAGCCGTTAGTGGAGCAAGCGGCTATGAGGTTTTTCGTGCAACATCCAGCACAGGATCTTATTCTCTTGTAGGAACAACAGCATCAACAAGTTTTACAAATGCAGGACTTACAACTAATAAACCATATTATTACAAAATTAGAGCTTACAGAACGGTTGGAAGTACGAAAGTATACAGTAATTATTCAGCTGTAGTTAATGCCAAACCAGTACCATCTGCCGTAACTTCTGTAAAAGCAGTTTCATCGTCTTATAATAGTATAAGAACTAGTTGGACAGCAGTTAGTGGAGCAAGTGGGTATGAAGTATACAGGGCGACATCCTCAACAGGAACATATTCGCGTGTCGGGACAACGACAGCAACAAGCTATACGAATACAGGCCTTACAACTAATAAGCCCTATTATTACAAGATAAGGACCTACAGGATGGTCGGCACAACGAAAGTTTACGGAGTGTTCACTACTTTCGTTTCAGCAAAGCCAATCCCATCCGTTCCAGTGAATTTCAAGGCTTACAGGTATAGTACGACAAGCATTAAAACATCCTGGAGCTACGTAGCAGGTGCAAGCGGGTATCAGTTGTACCGTGCAACATCAAGCACAGGGACGTATAGCTTGATAAAAACAACGGCGTCCACTTCATATATCAACTTGAAGTTAACAAAAGGAAAGACGTATTATTACAAAGTAAGGGCCTATAGAACAGTGGGAACAACAAAAGTTTATAGTGGCTGGACAAAGATAATGAGTGCAAAATCTTATTAGAAAAATTAGAAAAACCCCAAACGACTTGGGGTTTTCTATATTCATTCTCATTAAGGCTTTATAAGGCTGTATCTTACACTTAAACTACCATGAAAATATGTTTCTTCAAGATTAGAAAAATAACAATACTTAAGAAGACCCTGCTCAATGGTTAAAAAAGAGGAGAGCGATAATAAATAAGTCTATGGATTAGGGTTGACTGGATTAAGGTCAGTATCAGTATTGACACTTCCTAACCATTTTCATTCTCTGTGGTGAAGCGCTGATTTTTGCGCCTCATGGATGGCTAAGGGGTGCTTTAGTTGAGCAAAGGGGTTGGCTGTGGCAATCCATTTTTCTTATTGTGATAAAAAATAGTTATTCGTTTAGCAATTGTTCTGAAATACTTATATCGTACAAATACCATATAAGAAGAGGGGTTCAGATATGGTTAAGGATATTAGGTTTAAATTTATGCCCTATTATGATGATATGGATGCGGAGGATTACCATAACTTTGATTTGTGGGGAAAACTAGATATATTAATTGACGGTGTATCGTTTTTTAATAATTATAATTACCCTGAAAATGGTGGCCCATTGAGAATGACAAAAGAGGGATTTGTAGGTCAACTTGCTACTTTTCTTGCGGAGTTACCTGAAGTGCCTCAAAGATTATTGGAAGAAGAGACAGTGGTTGTTAAGGATGATTCAACAAGTAAATGTCTTGTGTTTTCCTTGAGAGAAAATATAGTTTCATTTGCAATTTGTGAATATGAGTCCACGGTACCTCCTTGGCAAAAAGGAATATACTACGATGGTGTAGGAGTATCTCATTCGGAAAAAATTCCCCAAACCGATAAAAATATTATAGAAATTATTCAATTTAATCAAGGATTGAAAAATGGGTTACAAAATTTTATACGAGAACTTATTGAACGATATCCAAGTATTATTAAAGATGAGAGTTTCATAAATATAAGAAATACAGTAGTCAGTATCAATTAGAATGTTTTTGCTTATTAAGCTAACGTGGTGCAAGAGTTATAGATGGAGATCGCTGCGGCGATCTTTTTTCTTGTTCCACTAACGGAGCAGTATAGTTGAAAAAATATGGTAAAGACTAACAGTAAATGAATATCAAGTTGAGGTGTAATCGGTGACATACCAAGAAGGATTGGAACAAATTGATAAAGCAACTCAACAAATAACTGAAGCAAATCGATTAGTTAGTGAAGCAATAATGAACGCTTTTTTATTTACTTGGCAATGGTGGATTGCTTTAACCATGTTAATTGTTCCTTGGATTATATGGTGGATATTCCGAAACCAAGAAAGTACAGCTCGTTTATTTTTTGCTGGCTTACTAGTGATGGTTTTATCAGAAATACTTGATGCATTTGGTGTTAGTTTTGGAAAGTGGTCCTATCCCGTGAAAGTTATACCAGTGGCTACTATAAACTTCCCATTTCGACTCTCGGTTTTACCTGTGTTCGTAATGCTACTGCTGCAATTTAAGCCTAGTTTTAATCCCTATATTAAAGCAATTTTTTTTGGTGGATTAGGTGCATATGTGGGAATGCCAATGATGGCTATGATTGATTTATATAAGAAAATTGACTGGGCTTATACATATTCCTTCTTTATTTTAACTTCAATGTATTTATTGGCACATTGGTTTAGTCGAATGAATTCTTTTGAAAAAATCAATAAAAATTGAAGAAAGGCATATATACTCGGTAAAATGGTACCACATAACAGTATTCGAACCCTTAATCACAATGATCATCGTGTAAATTATTGACCGAGGAATTAAGGAAAAAGTACCCAGGGTGGTTTTTAAAATGAGAAAAAAACCGTAGCTAGCAGCTACGGCAAAGAGGTGAAGGTAGCGTAAACCTTCAATGAGATATTTATGTTGTATATAGGTTGAAGTAGACCTCATTGTCTAAGACAGAACCATCCTGTGTAAAGATGGTTAAGGAAAATGAACAATTGTAACTAGGTTAAATATAACGAGTTACTAAAAAATGATTCCTGCCTGAATGAGTGAAAAGATTGTGAACCATTTTACTTAAAGTAACGGGTGCTTATGTAAAAGATGGGGTTGCTACGGCAGCCCTTATTTCTTGTTCCAATAACTGGGCAAATAGGTTAAATTAGCAGTATATATTTTGGGAGGTATGAAATGGGGAGATATTTGGTTGGTATTGTAATGGTTATTTGTGGAATCTTACTCCTAATCATTAATCAAGGTAAAGACTTTAAAGAAGTTGAAGAATCATTAGTGATGGCTTATATATTTCTAATAGGTGGATTTATTTATATCGTATATAAATATATTCGAAAGCGATAATCCTTACTCAACTAACGGGTGCAAGAGTTTAAGATCCAGCTGCCAGACTTGGTGGCTTTTTCTTATTGCATTAACGTAAGCAGTTTAGTTGAATAAAACTTCCTTAATCTTTTTATATATTGTAGCAGTGATTATTGAAAATAAAGTATTAAATGTATAACCATATAATAAGTATAGGAAGTGAAAAGGAGTTTTCCTCGTTGTTTTTTTCTTCTTGTTTTCTTTTTATCTCCAACTTTCTTCCTTTTATTATAAAGGGAAAAGACAAAGTGAGTGAATATGTTGAAAAATAGATTCAAATTAATCGGTTTTCTTTTTCGTCAAGAAAAAGAAGCAAGTCTTCAAACAAAAATGATTAAAGTATCTAGTGGAGAAAGGACAACCAAATTAACCGTTCAAGTTGCAGATACTCAAGAAAAAAGAGATAAGGGCTTAATGTTTGTTAGAAAATTACCCAAAAATGAGGGGATGCTATTTGTATTTTCAGGAAAAACATATGGCGGTTTTTGGATGAAAAACACCTTAATTCCTTTATCTATTGCATTTCTTGATTCAGATGGGAAAATTCTAAAAATACTAGATATGGTGCCTTGTAAAGAGGATGAATGTCCTACTTATGATCCGGAACTTTTTTATCATTATGCAATCGAAGTTAATCTTGGATGGTTTGAAAAGAATCAAATCAAAGTAGGGGATTTTGTAAAGCTTGATTAAAATCACCTCACCTCTATGAGTTCTTAGAGGTGATTTTTTAATAGATATTTATGCTAATATTACTGAAAAGATTGTGAATTAATGTACTTAAACAAACGGGTGCTTATGTTAAAAATGGGATGGCTGCGGTGATCCCGTTTTTTTATTGTGTAACTGGCAGTTTAGTTCAATAAGAACGGCCAAAATCCTCGTATGTAAATCCAACAATTCTTCTAGTAAAACCCCATCAGGCAAACCCAGAAATGGGTAGATAGTTAACTCCATATTTCTGCCCCCTTATACAGCTGATACCATTATACCATAATAGAGAAAAAATAAATTTTTTACCAATAAAAAACAAAAGTCGGCCGTCTACTATATGAAAGGAGGCCAAAGATGACTCAAACTAGTTTGCATCAATTAAAGACCTCGGTGGATCCCCGGGATGAATTTAAACAATTATATATTAATCATAAAAAACATGTTTTCGCGATGGCGTTATCGATTTTAAGAGATTTTGAATTGGCCGAGGATGTACTGCAAGAGGTGTATATCAAACTTTACCAACATTCAAAGTATAATCAAGTGACCAATGTGAGAGCATGGCTGATTCGGGTAACGCGCAACACGGCACTCGACCTTTACCGGAAAAAAAAGCGCGAATTGACCGGGTTTGACGACCAATATTTTGAACGTCTGGAGTACATATCCGAAGACCCAGTCGACAAAATAGTGTTATCCAAATACCTTGCACTCCTGGATAGTGGAGAGCGGCAGATTGTCATCATGAAGGATATCTCGGGGCTAAAGCATAAAGAAATAGCCAAAATTATGGAGATGCCTTTGGGAACCGTTCTCTGGAAATACCGAATGGCCTTGAAAAAACTAAAAAAAGGTCTGGAGTAAGGAGGAAATTTTTGGATGGAAAATGAAAAAATCATGAAGCATTTAGACAATGCTTTGGAAAAGCAGGTCCCAGATGTATGGGATGAGTTGAATAAAAAAATCGACCAGTTAGGAGACAATTCTATGACCATAAGAGAGAAAAAATCTCCTTTAAGAAGGATATTACTTACGGCTGCAGCCTGTTTGATTGTGGCATCTTCCCTGACTTTTTCACCAGTAAGAGCGGCGATCCAAAACGTTTACGATAAAATTTTCTCAAGCGAACATATCGATGATAGTGGATTAAAATCCGCCCTTACAAATGGAATGGGCCAAGAAATCAACAAATCCTACTATGATAAAGATCACGATATTACCGTTCATTTTAATAGTATCCTGATGGATGACAAGGAAGCCAAGCTTTTGGTTACCTATGAAAGCAAGAAAACTAATTTGAAAAACTATTACCTTGATCTTTTTGAAGGCTTTACTTCCATGAACATAGTGGTAGGCAATGAGGTAAAGAAATTGGAAAATATCGGCTGGGGCAGCCGTTATTACGATGAGAAGGCGAACAAAGTGGCAGAAGCGCTCTCGTTTGAATCCATCAGCACGTTCCAAGGGGATGAAGTCCATTTAAAATTGAAAGACTTGACCATTCATGGGAAAAATGGGGCAAGCCGTGTAGAAACCGTTTGGCCACTTGATTTCAAGCTCTCGAAAGAAGCGGTTGGTGGTCGCGAAACCTTTGATGTGAGTAAAGAATTTACATTTAATAATGAAACCTATCAAGTAAAGCGAGTGGAATTTTCGCCACTTGAAACAAGGGTGGTCGTCACCGGCACAGACATTAAACCACATATCGAAAACGGTGTCGCCTACGATGTGTTCAGCAAACTCCAACTGCAATTCTTAAATGCCAGAAAAGTTGATAAAGAAAAAGGGTATACTGTCGATTACAACAAGTCTGGTGTATTCTTAAATTCGGCCGGCAAAGTGGCCGACCCAATCTTCAGCAAGGCGGAAGCAGACGGACCGCGTGACCAATACGTCCTCTACTTCGCCCCAGTCAAAGACCGCCAAAACTGCGTTCTTCAAGTGGGCGATTTAAAAATTAACTTAAGATAAAATGGGAAGCTGTCTCAAAGTTTTTGGGGCAGTTTTTTTGGTTAATGCATCGATGTTATGCGAATTATCAGGCATTGCAAAAAAGTTACCGGACGGAGCCTAAATAAAATGACTCCGGCACAATGCGGGAGTCACTTATTAGCAGCTTAAAATATTCGGTCTTTTTTTAGACTGTCCATTTTATGGGTCACAGTTCAAAAACTGGAAGGGTTTTTTATTTTTGCTGTAATCAGCAGCCGAAAATAAGAACAACATTTATTGGAGTTCATTTAATGTTTAATTACTCTAGGATTAAAAATATCTTGAATGTTTGGAGGCATGAATTTTATTCTGTTGGATAATTCCCACAAATCCCACCAAAATTGTACGAGCCCATGAATTTTGTAAAACCAAGTACTTTGTGGTGAATGGAAACTTGCAATTATTGGTTCATTGTAGACGACCGATGATGCATTATGAAGAAAAGGGTGTAAGCCTAGTTCAATAAAGGTTCCAAGCCTTCCCGCGTTTACCAATGAGGTTCTAAGGTCTCCCTTGCCGAGTACCATATCTGGTTTGCCATGAATTAGTCTTTCTGCGTCTGATGCATGCTGATCGTTCCATGATACATCAACTAAGTTTCCTTTATCATCTCGCATAAATAATCCTTGAACCTTTAGTTCTGTTGGAATTGCTGTCCATGATGGTGCAAGTAAATTTGGATCTGCATTAGGTTGTTTGTCATACCATTGATGAACTAGCGCTGTAAAATTGCGGTGAAATACGAGAAATTCTAAACCGCCTTCATCAGTTCCTATTTGGAATTTTCTTGTTGGAAGATTTGGATAATCTTCTGGCTTATGCCAAGCATGATGCAATTGCGCCAAATCTTCAGGGAAATTAGGTATTATCATTTGTTATCCTCCTTTTTGGGTAGAAATTCCAACATTTTAGTGTTTGGAAATTTTCATATTTTATTACCGGAAACTAAATTCCAAAGAGATTGATGTACTAGACGGTTATTCGTATAGTGTCTAAAAGTTTTAACTTTGGAACAGAGTGAAAAATACCCTTTATTTATATTATTTTTACTACCAATGGTTCAAAAATTAGTGTAAAGACGGTGAAATAATTTGGTTAAAGGAATCATTGAACGGTTTGAAGGGAAATTCGCAGTTGTAGAAATTGATGGGAAAACTAAGGATTTTCCTAAAGCAATTTTTCCTAAGAGTGCAGCCGTTGGGGATGTTGTTGAAATTAACGGAGAAAAAGTAAAAGTCCTAAAAGATGAAACTGATAAACTAAGGCAAGAGATTGAAGAACTTATGGACGATGTGTGGGAAGATTAAATGGTGAAGTCCTTTTCTATTAAGAGAAGGGCTTCTTTTTTGCTTTAATGAAAATTTCATCTTCAACTAAAGGGGCAGAATAGTTCAATAAAGTGTTTCAGCTTATCAATTTCCTTGTAGACCCTTCCTATAAATTCATTAGTAGGAAGGGTCTCTCTTTTGCAATCTATTTTTTTCTAAAATGGACTAAATTATTAACAAGTATTTTGTTGAAATTTGAAAAAATTAATATTTTAGATAAATTTCGTTACCTTACTAAAACTACACTTTCAAACCATCATCCTTGTCCAGTAAAAGAGGGTCCTAAAAGCACCTGGGCCCATTGTCCTTTTTTAACACATAGCCAAAGTGTACATTGTTCCTGTTCATCAATAATCGTCAGGAAATCACCTACTTCACCGTCTGTCGGCAATACCTTTTCCGCAGCTTGAACGGATATCACTGTTGGGGTAACGGTATCACTGCTATGCTGTGGAAAAGTCTGCTTATGAGGTACGAGCTGCACTTGGGCTAATTTATCCGAAATGAACCGACCTCCCCTGCTGTTAGTACCGTATCCGAGGATTCCTACTGGTCCTTTTCCGTAGATTCCATTGCCCCCTGTCTCGGCGTATGGTGGAATCGGTGTGTCTCCTGCGAGCCCAATAACACCAGCAGCAAGAGGAGGAGGAGGAGGAACATTAGTTCCTCCACTTCTTGTCGGTACGATTGGTTTTCCACCTCTGCCTAACACGCCTGGACCTGGTTCTGGAGGACCGCTGAAGATGGTATCATTGCCACTTATTCTTATTATACGTAACTCGGCTTCAGCCCCCTGAGCATATACTCCTACACCGCCAGTTTCGTCTATAGCTGGAATAGGGTTTCCACTACCGCCCGCTATCCCGACCACTCCAGCGCCATGCTTTAGACGTAATTCATTACCGATGTCAGGTTGTCTTCCGCCTTGTCCCAACAGTCCAACACCCGGAGGATCAGTTCTTCTCCGAGAAGGTTCGGTCCGTGATCCGCCAATTCCGTGTACACCAATCCCACCTACTCCTCCTTTGGTTGCACCTGCACCCTTACCGAGAACCCCAGTGAAGGAGTTGAGAAAAATGTATAATGCTCCTTTTTCGTATTCACACCAATACCAATATCCAAATCCTTACTTTTTTTATAAACCAATAAATAACAATATAATACAGCCCAATTACTGGACTACACACGATGTTGCTAACCGATTGGATTATTTTCAATCATCAAATGGAAGAAATACAGTCGGACTAAAAGATTATGGAAGGAAACCATTTGTAATCAATATTAATGAAGCTACAAAGCAAAACAATAACTACCTTACCGCAATATGGACAGGAAATCATTTGCAAGTTACATTAATGAGTCTTAAAGCTGGGGAAGATATCGGTTTAGAAATTCACCCTAACGTTGACCAATTTTTACGCATTGAACAAGGTCAAGGGATTGTTCAAATGGGCAAGAGAAAAGTTAATTTAGACTTTGTGTGAAATGTTTATGATGATTCCGCTATTTTGATACCAGCTGGAATATGGCATAATGTAACCAATACAGGTAATATCCCGTTGAAAATTTATTCTATATACGCACCTCCACAACATCCATTTGGTACGGTTCATGTAACTAAAGCGGATGCTTTGGCTGCAGAACAACGTTCTGACTGTGATTTGAACTATTTTCATCCAACAAAGTATCCAAATAGGATTCAAACTAATAATTTAAACATCGTTAAAAATAACTATTCTAAAGAGGAAGCAGCAGCGATAGCTTTACTTTTAGGCATTGATTTTAATAAAAGCAAGTTTGATTTAGATGAGTTTTGGATGGGAGTAAATACAGAGCTTGAACATGGAAAAATATCCAGCCAAACTAATGTTACAGGCGATGATCCTATTATTACTGGAAAAATTGCACTGGCTCATCTTAACGAGTTTCCTGATTACTACAAAAGATTAAAGGTACTTGAGGAAGAAGCAAAAGCCTATTGGAACAAATGATTTAATTGGATACCTAAATGATAAGAATAGCTTATATTTGTAAGTTAATTCAAAATAGTATATAGAAAAAGCCCCTCTCAATTAAGAGAAGGGCTTTTATTTTGCCACAATTTATCCAAATCTCAAGATACGATACCATTTAAACAGCTTGAATATTAAAGGAGAGAAGAGAGGTGATATATGTATATTTTATTGCCGTGGTGGATTACAGAGTCTTGGGACCGGTTATAGTATTATCGGCATGGTAAAGTTTAAATTCAAGTATACGAGTACGGGAGTGCATATAAAGCATGGGCATCAACAGGAAAGATATCTGTCTGGAATTGTTACGGGAGCACTCCTGAACAAGCTAAAGAAATGGCAGAGTTTAGAATGAAGCAGGCAATGGAAGAAGTGAATTTTTTTTAAAACTTCCGGATATTTACTCAATCCACCTTGGTGGCTTTTTTTCTTATTGAGCTAACGAAGCGGGTTTGTTGAAAAACAATAATAAAAACCAACCCAATCAGTGAAACTTTATCAATTAGATAATTCTCTACGATCAACCGAATGCGGTGGTTTCTCGAACCATTCATTAGCAATCATGATTTCCGCACAGTCTTCCGCGAGTTTGACATCATTTTTAATTGCAGAAGCATATTTGAGTCCTAGATCGCGCCGCATGGAACCGGACAAGGCAGTTCCATAATATGCCATGGCAGATTGAATAAGAAAGGAACAATGGAAAATCATCAATTTATCGGAAAAAGGTGCTGTCTCGGAATCGGTGATATGGGTATCCCAGGAAATCGACGAACTGATAAAGTCCTCATGCAGGATTGAACGAAAAATCGAAAGATGCTCTTCTGTCTGTTCCACCACCCGTTGGAAAAAAGTCCGAATTTCTTTCGACTCAGCAGTTTGGGTAAAACCTAAGATTAAATCTTTTGCGAGTGTACTCTTCTGTAAATTAAAATAAAGACTGCTAATTTCAATAACGTTCAAGGGTCGATGGTCCCCTAACCAACCGGCAAGAAAACTTTGTTTTTTAGCAAATTCCACTTCTTCTGGCAAGGAGATGGTAGGAACCCGATCCGATAGTCCCTTAGATTTTAACATGTCTAAGGTCGTATCATATATCTCAGAAGCGCCTTTGAATGCTTCTAAATAAAATCTTCGTACGTCCAGCCTGTGAGATATGGTCATTCCGAGTGAATAAGCGGTTAATCCATGGGTAGTCATTCCGTGAAGATAAAACAGCCAAAATTCATCAGAAAATAAGCGAGGAGCATCAAGATGGACATCTTTCTCCGTAAATCCATGCGGAATCGGAAACTGTTCTTTTTGAAAAATCTCAGTGATCATTTGAAGGAAATGATTGGACAGTTGTTGTGCTTTTTCAAAAATGGAATAGATGTCGGAATCCATAATGGTTTTTAAAGCATAGGAATTGACGCACCGTGCCATCGTGTTGGTGAGATAGGGGGTCCAAAGATTCGATACATCCAGTTCTACGATTTTTTTAATCATTGCTATGCCTCCAAAATAATTTTTTTAACCCTATCAAAGCCATGATAAAAACCAATTTATTTTGCACTTTTTTATTAGCTTTTATAGGTATTAATTTACGGCTACTTGCTTTATTGACAGGACATATTGTACACAATTATGTGAAGTAATATACTTAAACAAACGGGTGCTTGAGTTAAAGATTGGGTTGCTGCGG
Organism: Bacillus sp. AFS031507; assembly: GCF_002584635.1. NCBI lineage: Bacteria > Bacillati > Bacillota > Bacilli > Caryophanales > Bacillaceae > Bacillus > Bacillus sp. AFS031507. Next base: position 1,417 of record NZ_NUOW01000052.1, on the reverse strand, counting down.
CGGCTCTTTTTCTTGTTCCACTAACGTGGCAGTTTAATTTAAGTGTAATTATTCACAATCTGTATTTCTAAATGTCTTTTTCCTCTATACAAAATGACTCCCACCACATGAAAAAAGAGAATGAATTCAATATGAAATCATCCCCTCAAATAGTTTGAAAATGCTTATACTGATATTACTCATCAATGACTCGCTAAACGTTTTTCAAAATCCGCTTTAAACAACAGAATAGCATCAATATTTACAGCAAAATCGTGGTCACTTATATTAAAATTAGTTATAAACTCGTTAGATCTCTCACGAACCATAATTGTCGGAAGGATGTCCTGAGTTACAGTACTTCCACCATAGAAATACCAGTTAGTTTCAGTAGGCGCATTTGCTGCATTCTTAGATAAGTCATTTTTTATGATTTCGCATAAATTATCCATAAAATCTTCAGTAAGCTTAATGCTTTTTCCATACTCACCATCAACAGATACATCAGCATTTCCATACCATATATTCCTGCTTCTTGGCTTTCCGTCATTTGAAGTGAATGTTTCATCAAACAAAATCTTCATTTTCATTACCCTCCGTTAATATATTATTTCTTCACACTATTATATACCAATTAGAGATTGTAAAATAGCTTGCTGATAGTCTCACTAAACTTGTAAGAGTTAGGCAAGCTAACTTCAAAGTAGGGTTTCTCCTAAAGTTGTGAGTTAGAGTGGTGTCTATACTCATATCTTACTGAGGAGCCCTATTTTTTTCAAAGTCGAAAAATAACGATCTACAGGAAGACTATCGGGGGCTTTTGTGAAAGAAAACGGTTGCCAATAAACTGGTTGCTTTTCTTATTCAACTAAAGAAGCAGGATAGTTGAGAAGGACAATAAAAGTAACATATTGTAATTTATGGTAAAATATAAATGGTTGTACAAGCTATTTAGAACTTGATTAGGAGGCTTTCTCATTGAAAAAACTCACTAAATTTGCAGCGATTTGTTTTACAGGTGCTTTTACTTTACCATTTGTTATTAATACTACAGGTTTAAACAAAGCCGAGGCATTCTCTCAACCTCCCTTGACTAAAACGGTAGTTCCCGTATCGTCTACTGACTTAGGTTCTATTAAAGTGGTTGTACCAGTTGAAGAACAATATAGGATAGAAAACTCAAAGGCAGCTGTTTCCTTATCGTCTACTGTCGTAGGTTCAATTACGGTGATTGTACCAGCTGAAGAACAAAATAGGATAGAAAACTCATCGGCTTTAATATCAGGCTTTGCACCGATTGACCAGACTTCTTTTTTAAAAAGATAAAGTAAATAAGAATTATACATTGTCAAAATCTTGCTCAATTAACGGGTGCATTACTGGAACAACGGTAATGCTTTTTCTTATTGAAGTAACGGAGCAGGATAGCATTCCTGTA
>NZ_NUOW01000051.1:0-80296 GCF_002584635.1 Bacillus sp. AFS031507 | reverse complement strand
TCATCTTTTCTATGCTGACGCGGAAGGAACCCCAGGAACTGAAGTTACGTTCTTTGACATTCCTCACCTTGGGCAAACATATAGGGGAACTTCAGATATTTCTACTGTATCACTAAGGGTTAGAAATTCAGATTCATTGTTATTTTGGAAAGAACGTTTTAATCAATTTGAGGTTGAGCATGACGAAATTCAAAAAAGAGCAAACCGTGATACACTGGCTTTCAGAGATTTCGAAGGGACTCGCTTAATACTGGTAGCCGATAACGGTGAAAAAGGTGTAAGAGCTGGGATTCCTTGGCAAAAAGATGACATTCCACTGGAACATGCCATTATTGGATTAGGACCTGTCACCCTCACAGTCGCAATTGCAGAACCAACTATCGGTGTTTTAACAGAAGTTATGGGTTTTCGATTAGCCGGTTCCTATCCTTCACTTGAAGGGGATTATCCAGATATATTGATTTATGCAACTGGAGAAGGCGGCAGCGGTGCGGAGGTTCATATTGAAACAAGACCCGATTTGCCAAGAGTCCGCTTAGGTCGTGGAGGTGTTCACCATGTTGCCTTCCGTATTCCGAATGAGGAAGAATATGATAAATGGGCAGCTCGTTTGAAAGAATTCAGGTTACCGACTTCAGGGAAAGTGGAACGGTATTACTTCAAGGCATTATATTTCAGGGAACCTAATGGTATCTTATTTGAATTATCAACGGATACACCAGGATTTGCGACGGATGAACCAATGGAAACAATGGGGGAAAAACTATCACTTCCGCCATTTTTGGAACCAAATCGAAAAGAGATAGAAGAAAAGTTAAGACCCTTAATTTTAAAATAAATCTAGGAGGGATATTTTATGAACCATCTAAAAGGAATACACCATGTAACTGCTATTACAAGCAGTGCAGAAAAGAACTATGAATTTTTCACTTATGTTTTAGGTATGCGTTTAGTTAAAAAAACGGTAAATCAAGATGATATTCAAACCTATCATCTATTCTTTGCAGATGATAAAGGCAGCGCAGGCACAGACATGACCTTCTTTGATTTCCCCGGCATTCCTAAAGGCGTACATGGGACAAACGAGATTTCAAAGACATCGTTCCGTGTACCGAGTGATGAATCTTTAGACTATTGGGTAAAACGTTTTGATCGTTTAGAAGTCAAACATACTGGAATCAAAGAGCAATTTGGCAAGAAAACCCTCTCTTTCGCTGATTTTGATGATCAGCAATATCAATTGATTTCAGATGAATTCAATATAGGGGTGGAATCTGGCACACCATGGCAAAAAGGTCCAATTCCACTGGAATATGCAATTACTGGTTTAGGACCTGTTTTTATCCGTATTGCGAACTTTGATTACTTTAAAGAAATGATGGAAAAAGTTCTATTATTTAAAGAGACAGATAAAGAAGGATCATTCCATTTATTTGAAGTGGGGGAAGGCGGAAATGGTGCCTCGGTCATTGTAGAATATAATGCCGTTCTTCCTGAATCTCAACAAGGTTTTGGGACGGTTCACCATGCGGCATTCCGTGTAGAAGATCGCTCTGTTTTAGAAGAATGGATTGAACGAATGAATAGTTTTGGTTTCCATACATCCGGTTATGTAAATCGTCACTTTTTTGAATCATTATACGCAAGAGTGGCACCGCAAATTTTATTTGAATTTGCTACAGATGGTCCTGGTTTTATGGGAGACGAACCTTATGAAACAGTTGGGGAAAAATTATCTTTACCCCCATTCTTAGAGCCTAAACGTACAGAAATAGAAAAATTAGTTCGCCCAATTGATACAGTGAGAAGTACAAAGGAATTCATAAAAGAATAAAAAAGAAAAATATCAAACAAACAGATAATTACGAAGTTCTTGACTACTTCTGAGGAAATGAATTAGTGTAATTGCTCTTAGTGTAAGTGAAAAGTATTAGAGAAAGGCTAGGTATCACATTTCCTAGCCTTTTTTATCGTTTCTGATACAAAACTGTATAGTTGGTTATATTTATACACAGTTATCAAGCTGAACTTATTGTATTAACGGGTCAGGGGATAACTTTAAAAAAGGAAAATTCGTAGTGTTGGCGAGTTTTCATTTTTTATTGCCTGACGAACATATTAATCTAAAAAATGTTAGTGCGTCAAAGAGAGACAAAATATAATCCCTTGACTTAGAGTACACTCTAAGTATTACTCTTACTTTGTGTCACAAATTAAAAATGAAGGAAGATATAGACATTTCAGATTTAATGGAGGCGGTTAAATTGACATATTCTATTGGAGAATTTTCTAAAATCGTTGGGTTAAGCGAACATACATTGAGGTTTTATGAAAAGGAAGGATTAATAAAAGTAAACAGAGACGATAACAATGTCAGGATCTACTCGGATGAAAATAAATTGTGGATTGAATCTTTGCTCCACCTAAAAAATACGGGGATGTCACTAAAAGACATGAGGAAATTTGCCATGTGGGGTCATCTCGGCGATGAAACAATGGAAGAACGGTTGGCTTTACTTAAAAATCATCGAAAAAAAGTAGTGGAAGAATTTGAGAAGCTTCGTCAAAGTTTAGAGCATCTGGATAATAAAATTAATTTTTATGAAAATGAATTAGGAGACTGTTTCTCTACAAATTAGCAGCCAAATGGTTTTCACATTTGCCTCCTTTTTGATTAATCCGTACAGACAGCTTTCGAAATCATGTTTTTTCGGAAAAAATATTCATTTAAAAGCACTTGCTTTAGAGTGAACTCTAAGGATTAATCTATTCATGCACCATATGATACACCTAATAAATTAGTGCAAAACTAATTAGAACATATAAACTAACATACTGAAAGAGGTTAGAAAATGAACACAAAATATAGTAACTTATTTGAATCATTGACATTTAAAAATGGAATCACCATTAAAAATAGAGTTGTTATGGCACCAATGACTACTTGGTCCAGCAATGATGATTACACTGTTTCAGATCAAGAAGTGAACTATTATAAAAAAAGAGTCCATGGAGTAGGACTTGTTATTACTGGCTGTACTCATGTGCAACCCAACGGTATAGGTTTTACACACGAATTCGCAGCTCATGACGATAAATTTATTCCAAGTCTACGGAAATTGGCGGATGCGGCGAAAAGTGGAGGAGCTCCTGCGTTACTTCAAATTTTCCATGCAGGCAACAAGGCACTGCCATCTTTAACTCCAAATGGTGATGTGGTTAGCTCCAGTGCTGTAGAGACTGAAGCTACTGCATTTGCTCCTTCTGTATTACCTAGAGAACTATCAAATGATGAAATACTGGAAGTGATTCATGCGTTTGGAGAAACAACCAGACGAGCTATTGAAGCTGGTTTTGATGGTGTTGAAGTTCATGGTGCACACGGATTTTTACTTCAAAACTTCTTCTCTCCTTTCTTCAATAGACGTGAGGATGAATGGGGTGGCTCTCTAGAAAATCGCTTGCGTTTCCCATTGGCAGTCATTCAGGAAATCAAGAAAGTGATTAAGAACCATGCAACAAAGCCGTTTATTTTCGGATACAGAATATCACCTGAAGAACAAGGCGGTTATGGGATGGAAGATGCCTATGAATTAATTGACCGTCTGGTTGAACAGGATTTGGATTACATCCATGTATCGCTTGATGATGTATCTTCAAGACCACGAGGCATTGAAGATGGAAAAACACGGCTTGAATTAATTCTTGAACAAATAAACGGCAGAGTTTCTGTAATGGCTGCAGGTTCTATGGTAACTGCAGATGATATTGCATCTGCATTAGATAAGGGTCTATCCCTAGCAGCAGTTGGTCATACGTTACTCATGAATCCTGACTGGGTAGAAAAGGTTCAAAATGGAAAAGAAACTGAAATTAAGACAGCAATTAATACTTCACAAGTGAGCGATCTTGAGCTTCCAGAAAAACTTTGGGGGATAATTCAAGCTTCAGGTCCATGGTTTAAGATCGAAGATTAAAATCGAAAAGAATAGTTACTGTTTTTGGGGCTGCTTATTTGGTATCTAAGACATTAATACAATTAAAATGAAGATTGAATTCTAAGCTTGTGAAGCTTTGTAATTAATCAAACGGCGGCTTTACTACAATAAGGAATGAAATTAATAAACCTAAAATATGCAAGTTTTTATACAATACTTGCTCATTTTAGGCTTTTTCCCATTTAAACACACTGCTATAAACAGCATTTTTATTCGTCAAAACACGACTCATGGAATTGTCTACGAAAAGAAGGAGCTCCCTTACTTGCTAACATGGTTGAAAATTTCTTAAAGATAATGAACAATTTTAATTGATTTGTTCATTAGTAAACATATTGCGTTGAATTAACAATTGTAAGCATCCTATATCTGTTTATAATTATTTACAGTTGTTCATTAATGAATCAATATTTAATTTTAAAACAACTAGAGTTAAGAAGATTTGCAATAAACTGAAGCAGTAAAATCGGGGGGATTAAATTGCAACAGAAGTCTTTAGCGTTGCCATCCATAAAGTTATTTACCAATAGGGATTTATTCATATTATTTGTGCCGCTTATCATAGAGCAGGGTTTAGAATATTTGGTGGGATTGGCAGATTCTATTATGGTAGCCCATGTAGGTGAATCTGCAGTATCTGGAGTTTCTCTTGTAGACTTTGTTATGGCTTTACTCATTAGTTTGTTTGCAGCACTTGCAACAGGTGGGGCAGTAATTGCGGGACAATACTTGGGCAGGAAACAGCTGGAAGAATCAAGGGAAGCAGCTAATCAATTGGTATGGTTTGCTGGTGCTGTTTCTATTATCATCATTCTTATTATCTATCTAATCAAACCACTATTTATAAAAAGTCCCTTATTGGGGTTTTTCTGTGTCCATTTCACAAAAACCCGTTTATAATCAAACTCAATAATGTGAGCGGAGGACATATAATGGTAGGCACATTTGTGTCGCTGTACAGTAGCTGAACAAATAAGGATGGACCATTAAAAGGCAATTGAACTATATTTTATATTATTACGTAAAATATAAATTTGACGTAATAAACTCAATTATGTAAAATATAGAAGTGAGGTGATTTTATGGTAAATCAGGATAAACTAACAAATTATAAAAAATTGCAAACCATACTTAACGAATTACCGTGGTATGTTGATGAATACATAAACCACAAACTCAGAAAACTTTCGACGGCTTCCTTATATAATTACTGTCATGATTATAAAATCTTCTTCAACTGGATAATTAGCGAGCAATTAGTGTCTGGCAACGTCAAAGATGTTCCTTTGGAACGTCTGGAGCAAATGACAGTTTTAGAGGTTGAAAGTTTTTTAAACTATCTCCATTATCAATTAAATAATAAAGAACTCACCGTAAATCGGAAATTATCTGCATTAAAATCACTATTTAATTACATGCAAAACATTGCTGAAACACCAGATTTAAAACCATACATTAATCGTAATGTCATGGCGAAAATTGAATTTAATGAAGTAAAAGACAGCATGGAAACAAAAGCAAATAAAATGGAAGGCAAAATCCTTCTTGGCGATGAATATGAGAAGTTTCGCCTCTTTGTTGCTAAAGATTATGGCGAAATGAACAAAGATAACAAAAAAATCTCTAACTTTTATCAATTAAATAAGGAGCGTGATACAGCGATTGTGTCATTAATCTTAGGATCCGGTCTTCGTCTTTCGGAGTTAGTTGGAATTGAATTAGACGATATCGATTTTAGTAAGTATTGTGTACGAGTCATTCGAAAAGGTAATAAAGAACAATTTGTTTTTTTTAGCCAAGTGGCAATGGCTGACCTGAAAGAATATCTGTCGATTCGTACTGCTAAGTACCAGGTTGATAAGGCCAATACGGCGTTGTTTATTTCTGCACCTATTGGACCAAAAGGAAAATCACGAAGATTAACGGGAAGATCCGTTGAAAAATTAATTGAAAAATATGCCACCGCATTTGGTAAACCAGCATTATCCGTACATAAGCTGCGGCATTCGTTTGCGACCAGATACCATGCTGAAATCAATGATGTACCAAAATTAAGACGTCAATTAGGTCATTCATCGATCCAAACCACAATGATTTACACTCATATTAAAAATGATGATTTAAAAATTGCTGTTGATAAAATGGATATGCCAAAAGAACAACTGGATTAATAATAACTGTCTGTAAAAAGGCAGTTAATTTTTTTATTTTATCAGTTTACATAATATTATTATGTAACAAAAAAATGAAAAATCTCAATTTCAAAGTATACTTAAGAAAATGAGACGGAATAAATTTTTTAATATTTTTCATCTTGCAAAATTAAAAATGCGTTTAGAAAGCTCATATGCTCTCCAAACGCATTTTTTTATCCTACATTTTTCATCGAATTGCTTCCAGTAAACTGACTATTATACAAATCTGCATAAAAGCCGCCTTTTTCAAGTAATTCGATGTGATTTCCTTTTTCAATCACACTGCCGTTATTCATCACAAGGATTAAATCTGCATCACGAATCGTCGACAATCTGTGTGCTATAACAAAGCTTGTGCGCCCTTTCATTAAATGGTTCATCGCCTTTTGAATTTGTACCTCTGTGCGAGTATCTACACTACTTGTTGCTTCATCGAGTATTAGAATCGCTGGATTCGCGAGTATCGCTCTGGCAATGGTTAACAATTGCTTTTGGCCCTGAGAAATATTGGATGCTTCCTCGTTCAATATCGTATCATAACCGTCTGGAAGAGTTCGGATAAAATGGTCCGCATTGGCTGCTCGCGCCGCTGCCACCACTTCCTCTTTTGTTGCCCCTTCCCTTCCGTATGCAATATTATCAAAAATCGTACTGTTAAACAGCCAGGTATCCTGAAGCACCATACCGAATAAACTCCTTAAGTGCTCCCTTTTTAATTCTCTCGTGTCAATGCCATCAATCAAAATTCGACCGGAATTAATCTCGTAGAACCGCATTAACAAATTAATAAGTGTGGTCTTCCCTGCCCCTGTTGGTCCGACAATTGCAACCGTCTGGCCAGATTTCACATCAATTTGCATATCTTCGATTAAGATTTCATTTTCCTCGTAGCCAAAAGTAACGCGTTCAAATGTTACTTCACCCCTCGGAGTAGAAATCACTTTCGCATGCACCGCTTCTGGGACCTCTTCGGTTTCATCTAATATTTCAAACACACGTTCGGCACTGGCAATTGTGGATTGAATCACGTTGGCAATCGATGCTGTTTGTGCAATTGGTTGAGAAAATTGCCGCGCATATTGGATAAAGGCCTGAATATCACCAATTTCAATCGCTTTTTTTGTGACTAAGATTCCACCAACGACGGATACAAGGACATAGCCAATATTATTGATAAATGACATAAGCGGCATAATCATTCCAGAAACAAACTGTGCCTTCCAGGCTGATTGGTAGAGTGTTTCATTAATTCCTTCAAATTTGTCAATCGATTTCTGCTCATGGCCAAATACTTTGACTATCTTATGTCCTGTATACATTTCTTCCACATGCCCATTTAGCTGGCCTAGTGATTTTTGCTGTCCTTTAAAATATTGTTGTGACTTTTTGGCGATTTTTGCAATCGCTACACCACTAAGTGGCAGTGTCACAATTACGATCAATGTCATCAATGGACTGATTGATAGCATCATGATGATTACCCCGATAATTGTAACTACTGAGGTAATCAACTGGGTTAAGCTTTGCTGCAAGGTTGTGCTGATATTATCGACATCATTGACCGCACGGCTTAGAATTTCCCCATGGGTACGTGCATCAAAGTATTTTAACGGCAGCCTGTTAAGCTTTTCTTCCACTTCTTTACGGAGATTATAAACGGTCTTTTGTGCGACACCAGCCATGATATATTGTTGTAAATAAGCAAAAATCGCACTCAATATATATAGACATATTAGTAAAATAATAATTTGACCGATATAATCAAAATCTATTTTAGCCCCAGGAACCCCTTTGAGCTTCATCATCAAGCCTTCAAATAATTTTGTGGTTGCCTTCCCCATGATTTTAGGACTGACAATTGCAAAAATCGTACTGATAATGGCAGTAATTAATACGGAAAGTAGCTGTAATTTATAAGGCTTCAAATAGCTGATTAATCTGTTTAGCGTTCCTTTAAAATTCTTTGCTTTTTGGACAGGCATGCCCATTCCCATCGGACCAAATCCACCACCAGGCCCAAATTTGCGCGCCCCAGATTCTTGATTTTTGGGTTCCTTGCTCATGCGATTTCCTCCTCTGACAGCTGCGACATCACAATCTCTCGATAAACCGCACTCGACTCCATCAAATCTTTATGCGTGCCGATTCCGGTTATCTCTCCATTATCTAGGACAATAATCTGGTCTGCGTCGATAATTGTACTCACTCGTTGTGCAACGATTAATACCGTTGAATTGCCAGTTTCCCCTTTTAGTGCAGCGCGCAGCTTGGCATCTGTTTTAAAGTCCAATGCGGAAAAGCTGTCATCAAATATATAAATCTCAGGCTTCCGAACGAGGGCTCGAGCGATGGATAACCGCTGTTTCTGTCCGCCAGAAACATTTGTTCCCCCTTGGGAGATTACCGCATCAAAACCTTCTGGCATGTTTGAAATGAATTCTTTCGCCTGTGCAATTTCGGCAGCATGATCGACCTCTTCTTTCGATGCATTTTCTTTCCCATAACGAATGTTCTCTGCGATTGTGCCTGTAAATAGCACTGATTGCTGTGGGACAAACCCAATCTTTTCTCTAAGCTGTTCTTGGGTCATATCTCTTACATCAATTCCATCGACAAGAACCTTACCACTATCGACATCATAAAAACGAGGAATTAAGTTAATCAGTGTCGATTTTCCAGAGCCTGTTCCCCCAATAATAGCTGTTATTTCACCAGGCTTCATCGAGAAAGAAATATTTGAAATTGCAGGCATTTCTGCTCCAGGATAACTGAAGGTAACATCCTGAAATTCTACGTGGCCTTTTGTGCCTTTTCCTGATAACGTCGAAGATGGATCCTTAATATCGGCTACCGTCTCCAGCACTTCGTGGATTCGGACAGCAGATACCGATGCCCTTGGTATCATCACAAACATCATTGATAGCATGATGAAAGAGAACATAATTTGCATGGCATATTGGATAAACGCCATCATATCACCGACCTGCATATGCCCATTGCTAATCCTCAGTCCGCCAAACCAGACAATGGCTACCGTGGAGAGGTTTAGAACAATCATCATAATCGGCATCATTGCAGCCATGATTTTATTTACTTTTATAGCTGTTTGCGTTAAATCCCAATTGGCTTCATCAAAACGCTTCTTCTCATGCTCGACTCGATTAAATGAGCGAATAACACGAATACCAGTTAAGTTTTCTCGTAAAACTCGATTGAGATTATCCAATTTTACCTGCATTGCTTTAAATAGTGGAATTCCTTTTCTTGCGATTATGACGATCGCCAGTACGAGAATTGGCAAAGCGACAGCAAGAACTAACGTTAGCTTGGTATCCTTTGAATAGGCCATAATGATGCCGCCAATACACATCATCGGTGCCATCGCCATCATTCGTAACATCATTACTAATACTTGCTGGATTTGAGTAATATCGTTGGTAGTTCTTGTAATCAATGAAGCAGTTCCAAGTTTATCAAACTCGTGCAGTGAAAAGTTTCCTACGTGAGAGAAAATTTTGCTCCGCAAGAGCTTTCCAAACCCTGATGCTGCTTTTGCTGAGTAGAAACTCGCAGCAATGGAACAAATCATCCCTCCTGCCGCGACGAGCAGCATGAAACCACCAATTTTCCATATGTAGTTGGTATCACCAGTCACGACACCCTTGTCAACAATGTCAGCCATTAACGTTGGCAAATAAAGTTCTGACAATGACTGTAAAAGCACTAGGCCTAACACCAAATAGATGGGTAATTGAAATGGTTTTAGAAATCTGGTTAATTTGATCAACATCTCTCAACTCCATTTTAATAATTGATAAGTAACTTTATCCTATTTTTATGAACTAAATATGAACAAATATATTTATTTAGTTTATTAAGAAGATCATTTGGCTTGTTAAGCAAACATAAGTATATTCCCGACTGGAAATTCCGTCAAATTTTTGCAAAAAAAAAAACACAGGGAATCCTGTGTTTAGCGATCAATTATTTATTTCTTTATTAACCACCGTGCCGATGAGCTTCCAATGCCCTTTTTCAAACGACCAAGTAGATTTAACTAATGCAATAAGATCCGCATTTGCGATTCCTGTTACCTTCTGCTCCCCAAGTAATCCCACTTTATTGCCCTCTAATTGTATCGGTTGGAGACTGCTATAAGGGTTAACGGTTAGTTCTGTAGGCTCATTTAATTTTCCTTTATAATAAAGACCGAGCTTTTTATAATACTTTTGACGGTCCTTTAAATCAAACCGATAGGATTTTCCTGTTTTAGCAAGTTTGATTTCAGCTTTAAACCCATTTAAAAAATGGCTATCCATTTCAAGCGGCTCAGGTAAGGCTAAATTCGTATGGACAAAATCCTTCATAGAATAAGAGTAGTTATGAACAATTCGCTTATTTTCTCCTGTTAACACACTTGCAAACACATCCTTCACCCCATCATGGTTTAAGTCCACTAGCAGGAGTGACGCCTTAGCACCACTTTCCAAAGGGAAGGAAAAGGTCTTTCCATTGGAGGCGGCAATTTCAATATAGATTTTCTCTAAAAATGTATCTTCTTTCTGATAAGGAACACCCTTTAAAAGGATTTGTTCCTCCTTTTCGTCTCCTGTAATATCTGCTTGCTCTTTTGTTATGGTGACCGTTTTTGTAGTTTCTTCAATTGCATAAACCCCAGTAATCGCAGTAAGTGACATGAGAAAAAACGAAGCAATCACCAGAAGCATCTCTTTTTTCATCCATGAACCCTCCCAACTCTGTTATTAGTTAGTATGTCCAGTTTTGGAAAAAAGATGAAAAAGGGACTCTCTTATTTTAAGAGAGTCCACAAAAAATTATTCATTTGGTTTTTCAGGTGCTGCTACTTTCCAAACAGTGGTTATCTTGCCGTTATCATCCTCATCAAGTATAAACGAGCCATTCGAATAACGGTCACTGAAGTGAATATCTACTGTATGAAGTGTTTCGATATGTCCTTTTTCCGTTTGGAGATAAATAACATCCAGCTCATTAGCAATAACAAATCCGGTGATTCGGTGTGGGTTTGATTTAAGCTCTCTTAAAATGACAACCCCGCGCTTGGCTCGAGTTGCTTTTTCAAACTCTTTCATTTTCATTCTCTTCACAGCTCCACGCTGCGTCGCAATAACGATCGTTTCGTTACTATCTGAATGAATGATTTTTCCGCCAATGACAAAATCGTCATCCTTTAAATTCATCCCTTTAACTCCTGCAGCACGTGCACCGACAATACTGATTTCTTCTTCATGAAACCATAAGGAGTAACCTAAGTGGGTGATTAAGAATAATTCTTTCGTTCCATCTGTTAAATGAACATCAGTAACTTGATCATCATCCTTAAGATTGATGCCAACAAGCGGTTTGGAATATCGCTGTGCTTTATATTGTTTAAGCTCTGTTTTCTTAACCATGCCATTTTTCGTGACAAAGACAAGGAATAGATTTGCCTCAAAGTCTTTCACCGGAATCGCTTGGATAATCTCTTCATCACGTTCAATTGGAATAATATTCGCGACATGCTGTCCAAGGTCTTTCCACCTTATATCCGGAAGCTCATGCACAGGGCAGAATAAATAATTTCCTTTATTCGTGAAGAGGAGAAGGACATCCTTTGTATTCATTTCAAGCTGAGCTAACAAACGGTCTGAATCTTTCATCGCTAAATCCTGGCCATTGGAAGCTGCATATGAACGTGGGCTCGTCCGTTTTACATACCCTTGTTTTGTGATTGTTACAATCACGTCTTCGCTAGGGACGGTTACTTCAAGATTGATTTTCAATTCTTCGATTTCAGCTTCAATCTTAGAACGACGCGCATCTGCAAAACGTTTCTTCACATCTTTTAATTCCTTTTTAATGACAGAGAAAAGAGTTTTCTCACTTGCTAAAATACTAGTAAGCTCGTCAATTTTCTTCGCTAATTCTTCCGCTTCCTGCCTCAGTGCAGTGATATCGGTGTTTGTTAAGCGATAAAGCTGTAAGGAAACGATCGCTTCAGCTTGCATCTCTGTGAAACCATACTTTGCCATCAAATTATCTTTTGCATCGCGTTTATCCTTGGATGCACGGATGGTGGCAATTACTTCATCAAGGATGGATAAAGCTTTCATTAATCCTTCAACGATATGCTGACGCTCTTTCGCTTTATTAAGGTCATATTGCGACCTTCTTGTAACAACTTCTTTTTGGTGCTCGATATAGGCATCCAGCATGTCTCTAAGTCCCATTAATTTTGGACGTTTTTTATAGATGGCAACCATATTAAAATTGTAGGTTACTTGAAGATCACTATTTTTATATAAATAGTTCAAGACACCTTCTGCATCGGCATCTTTCTTTAAATCAATGACTATTCTTAAGCCTGTTCGGTCCGTTTCATCGCGGATTTCTGAAATTCCTTCTACTTTTCGATCGAGACGGAATTCATCCATTTTTTTAACAAGATTGGCTTTATTGACTTCATAGGGTATTTCGGTAATGACAATTTGCTGCTTACCGCCGCGTACCTCTTCTATTTCTGCTTTGCTCCGGACGATAATTTTCCCTTTACCAGTTTCATAGGCTTTTCTAATCCCATCAATCCCTTGAATGATACCGCCTGTAGGGAAATCTGGCCCTTTAATGATGGTCATCAGTTCGTCTACAGATACATCCGGTTGATCCATTCTCTTGATTACCCCGTCAATGATTTCTCCAAGGTGATGCGGGGGAATATCCGTTGCGTAACCTGCTGAAATTCCTGTCGAACCATTGACAAGAAGGTTCGGGAACATCGCTGGCAAGACCGTTGGTTCTTTCGATGTATCATCAAAGTTTGGAATAAATTCAACGGTATTTTTTTCGATGTCGCGCATTAATTCAGCAGCAATCGCTGAAAGCCTTGCTTCAGTATAACGCATTGCTGCCGGCGGATCACCATCAACGCTACCGTTGTTTCCGTGCATTTGAACGAGAACGTTTCGAACCTTCCAGTCCTGACTCATCCGCACCATTGCCTCATAAACAGAGGTATCACCGTGTGGGTGGTAGTTACCGATGACATTACCAACGGTTTTTGCTGATTTTCGAAAGCCTTTATCGTACGTATTTCCTTCCACATGCATCGCATAAAGAATTCTTCGCTGTACAGGCTTTAGGCCGTCACGGGCATCCGGAAGGGCACGTTCTTGAATGATGTACTTACTATATCTTCCAAAACGATCACCAATTACATCTTCTAGAGGCAAGTCACGGAATTTTTCATTTGTACTCATCCTTCAGAACCCTCCTCGGAGACCGTAATATTTTCATTTTCTAAAATGGTGTCATCTTCCTCTAAACCAAATGCTACATTACTTTCGATCCACTTACGGCGCGGTTCAACCTTGTCGCCCATAAGGGTTGTAACGCGGCGTTCTGCTCGTGCAACATCATCAATTTTTACACGAATCAAAGTCCGTGTTTCTGGATCCATTGTTGTATCCCATAGCTGGTCGGCATTCATTTCACCCAGTCCTTTATAACGCTGAATAATATAGCCTCTGCCAACTTTTTTCAGGGCACCCTGGAGCTCATCATCACTCCAAGCATATTCGATAATTTCCTTTTTGCCTGTCCCTTTACTCACTTTATAAAGCGGCGGGAGGGCAATAAACACTTTGCCTGCTTCTAGCAGCGGCTTCATATATCGATAAAAGAAGGTAAGTAATAAGACCTGAATATGTGCTCCATCGGTATCAGCATCCGTCATAATGACAATTTTATCATAGTTGATATCTTCTACATTAAAATCCGTACCGACCCCACCGCCAATTGCATGGATGATCGTATTGATTTCTTCATTTTTAAAAATGTCAGAGAGTTTTGCTTTTTCCGTATTGATTACTTTACCTCTAAGTGGAAGTACGGCTTGAAAGCGGCGGTCACGCCCTTGTTTTGCGGAACCTCCCGCGGAATCACCCTCCACCAGGTATAGTTCATTTCTTTGCGGATTACGTGATTGGGCAGGTGTTAGTTTACCAGACAAAACGGCATCCGAACGTTTCCGTTTTTTACCGCTCCTAGCATCCTCACGAGCTTTTCTAGCAGCCTCTCGAGCTTGATAGGCTTTAATCGATTTTTTGATAAGAAGGGAGCTAATATCAGGGTTCTCTTCAAGAAAGTAGGAGAGATGTTCAGAAACAACAGCATCGACTGCTGACCTAGCCTCACTAGTTCCTAATTTCCCCTTTGTTTGTCCTTCGAACTGAAGTAGTTCTTCCGGGATTCGAACGGAGATTATTGCCGATAAACCTTCGCGGATATCTGCACCATCAAGGTTTTTGTCTTTATCTTTTAAGAATGAAACCTTGCGGGCATAATCGTTAAATACCCTTGTCATTGCTGTTTTTGCCCCTGCTTCATGGGTACCGCCATCTCTTGTGCGGACATTATTGACAAAGGAGAGGACATTTTCGGAATAGCCATCATTAAATTGAAACGCAAAATCCACTTCTATTCCATGCTGAGATCCTTCTAAGCTGATAACCGGATGAAGGACATCCTTTTCTTCGTTTAAATAAGCAACGAAGGCTTCAATCCCATTCTCATAATGAAAGACTTCATGGAAATCATTACGATCATCGATAATATCGATTTTCAATCCTTTTAGCAAGAAGGCTGACTCTCGTAACCTCTCACATAAGGTTTCGAAATTGTAAGTAGTCGTCGAAAAAATGGTCGGATCTGGCTTAAAATGAATCGTTGTTCCCGTTTGATTGGTTTTGCCGATTTTTTCGAGAGTGGTTGCTGGCTTTCCGCCATTTTCAAAGCGCTGTTCATATACGAAACCGTCCCTTTTAATCGTGACAGTTAACCATTCAGATAATGCATTAACTACCGATGCACCAACACCATGCAAACCCCCGCTTGTTTTATATCCGCCTTGGCCGAACTTTCCGCCGGCATGAAGCACTGTTAAAATAACCTCTGGTGTCGGTTTCCCCATTTTGTGCATACCCGTAGGCATGCCGCGCCCTCGGTCATTAACACTAATTGAATTATCTTTGTGTATTTTTACAATGATTTGATCACCAAATCCTCCAAGTGCTTCATCGACAGAATTGTCGACAATCTCATAAACGAGGTGATGAAGACCACGTGAATCGGTGCTGCCAATGTACATTCCTGGACGCTTTCGAACCGCCTCTAGACCTTCTAGTACCTGTATGGCATCATCATTATAATCAAAAGCTTGCTGATTCCTTGCCACTAAAATACCCCTTTCATTCCCTACAAAAAGAAGTATCCTTCTAATTGCTTCATGAACTAATTGATTAGTCATCTTTTTATTATCTTTTTATATTTAAAATAGAACCAATGTTTGCCGCTTCTTATTTTATCATAAATCTTGCGGCGTCTATGCTATATTGTAGCGATTTATTTTAATTTGGCAAATACGAAATTTGAAACAACATATTTTTATACTAATATTATCTAGCGTTTTTTGGGGGGTTGAAAGAAAAAAACTGCTAATAATTAGCAGTTTTTTGGTAAACATTATGCTTTTGTTAATGCATGTTCGACTTTGATGCAGCGGTTCATAATAACGGTATAGCCCTTGTTTTTTAAAAACTCATACGCCTCATCATTTTCTAGTCCAAGCTGCGCCCAATATACATCGGCATCGATCTCATCAAATTCTTTGGCTACATCGAACAATTGTTCTGACCTGCGGAAAACATTAACAATGTCTACATGTCCTTCAATATCTTTCAGAGAGGCAACTGCCTTGACACCAAGAACCTGATCGACAGTAGGATTCACTGGAATAATGTCATAACCCGCTTTTTGCATAGCAGCAGAAACTTGATAGGATGTTCGTTCAGGATTATCACTCAAACCAACAACAGCGATTCTTTTTGCCTCTTTTAAAATTATCCCAATTTCATTACGACTTGGATTTTCAATGCTCATATGTCACACTCCCTTTTCTCTTTATTTTACCTATATTTTCAAAAAATACATAATAAAAAGTTCTTAACAGAAAAAACCCATGGTAGAAGAGGCTGCATAAAATATTCTTTAACTGGATAAAAGTTTCGGTTTGACCGCGACTGCTACCTTTGGAATAGTAAGGCAGAATCGAGCTCCATCACCAGTATTTTCTGCTAAGACACTTCCGTCCATGTTTTCCAATATTTTCTTGGCCATATAAAGTCCTAAACCGGTGCCATGATGTCGTGTAGTAAAATAAGGTTCGAAGATTTTCTCAAGCAGTGAGGGTTCAATTCCACCAGCATTATCGATAAATTCAGCCGATATTTCTTTATC
The DNA here is from genome assembly GCF_002584635.1 of Bacillus sp. AFS031507. Classification (NCBI taxonomy): domain Bacteria; kingdom Bacillati; phylum Bacillota; class Bacilli; order Caryophanales; family Bacillaceae; genus Bacillus; species Bacillus sp. AFS031507. Next base: position 63,792 of record NZ_NUOW01000051.1, on the reverse strand, counting down.
CGTTTCATCTATTTTGATTAGTATTTTTCGATTATTTATTGTGTTATGAACAAATGCATCCCTAGTATTTGTGAAAAGGTTAAGGACAACTTGACTATATTCATTCGGATATCCATATGCCATATTCCGACCTCTGTATTCAAATTCAACCAGTATTTCATGGTTTATTAAACTTGATGAAAAAATAGAAAGAGCATCTTCAATGGAATCCTCCACGGAGAATGGGACTTTTTCCTTGTTCGGTTTATAAAATTTGCGAAAATCATTAATCGTCCTCGACATATACTTAATTTGGAGCAAGCCTTCTCGAGTAAAACGGTCAATATATTGATCATCAATTTCTCCGAACTCTCGTGCTTCTCTTACATCCTGGATTAATAGTGATAAACTATTTAACGGTTGACGCCATTGATGTCCAATACTTGCAATCATTTCCCCCATTGCAGCAAGTCTTGATTGCTGGATTAGGACATAATCCTTTTCAAGGTTTTTTGCTACTTCTTCCTGAATTCTTTGTTCTAAATCTTGTTTCACAGTCTCTAAAGAATCATATATTTTTGCTAAGTCCTGATAGCTCTTTTCACTTTCCGTTAGCTTTTTCAACAACTCACGGCGCTTATAAAAAGATTGGAAAATGACATAAATGAAGGTTCCACTAACAAAGGATAGGATAAAATACCACATTATCACTCTAACCACCCTCAAAACAGTCTTGGTTGTATAGTGTTACACAGTTTCGTCCTTTATTTTTAGACTGAGTAAGTGCTTGATTTGCCTCAGAAATTAAATTATTTTTCGTTTTGCCTTTAGAAAACTCGGCGATCCCAAAGCTGCATGTTATCTTTTCAATATTATTAAATTTAAAGTCTTCGATAATGAAACGGATAGATTCGGCTAACTCCTGTGCTTCAATACTATCCGTAGCAGTAGTTAGCAGGATAAACTCTTCGCCACCCCAACGGGCAAAAATATCTGATTCTCTAATCCGTTGCTGAACAATGGTAGAGATCGTATGAAGGATTGTATCCCCAGCCTGTTGTCCAAAGCGTTCATTCACATGATTAAAGAAATCAATATCCATCAAAATAATCGAAAAAGGATGGCCTAATCGTTCGGCACGTCTAATTTCCATTTCCAAGATATCATCCATTTCCATTCGGTTTATACTGTTGGTTAGGGAATCCATCAGGACTAATTGCCGATTCTTTCTATTCTCATCCTCTAAAGCAGTGATATCCTTACAAACAAATATATACTGGTTCGTTCCTGGAATGGCCTCGACCTTTATTAAAAAGATATTATCCCTTGCATGGGTGTCTTTCCAGTGCACCTTCACAGGGCTATTTCCAGTTTCCAAAATTTCCTCATACCACCTGCTCCTGTCTTTTGGATAAAAATAATTGCTACCTTCAACAAAATAACTAGAAAGTAATTTACTTTTATGTAGATGAGTTTGAATCTTGCTAATTCCAGTAAAGTTGGTAAAGGCCTGATTGAATTCAATGATTTCATCGTTTTCAATGATAAAAATAAGGTTATCCTGAAAATCTAAGATGGCTCTTGTTAACTTCTTTTGTTTGGAAAGCTCTTTCTCTAGTTGCATTTGGTAGACTGATTTTTGAATCGCGGACAAAAGCTGACCTAAGTCAATCGGTTTGAAGATAAAATGATTAATTTTATTTGCATCGGACTGGATAAAGAAATCATGTTCTTCATAAGCACTTGTTGCAATCACCTGGACTTGTTCGTTCAAGGCTCGTATCTTATTAATCAGTTCTAACCCGCTCATTTGGTTCATTTTAATATCACAAATAATTAAATCCGGTTGGTAACGCTGATAAAGCTGAAATCCTTCCACATCGTCAATTGCAGCATATACATTGGCAAAACGACGCTTTAGAACTCGCACTAGTTTTTCCCTAGAAAACTTTTCCTCTTCGACATATAAGACTTTAACATCTTGGTATTGATCATTTAGGTATTGCTGAAGATTTGTTGCCATTGGTTTTTCACCTCTCTTATAATTTCAGGATGATTGGATATGTGAAAACCGACCAATTCACTTGTATCGTCGGCCGGTTTTATATGTTTTATATGATTTTATCTAAATTATATTGTCTCTATACTTTGCTTTCAATGGATTAACATAGGGTTTGAAAATTCTCCATTTTTTCGTAATAAAATTGACTCTATTTGTACTTACTTTGGACAGAAAAGGAAAAGCGTGGTGTTTTTTCTATAATACATGGTAAAATAGAAGGACTGGATCTTTTTGTTGAAGGAGAATTTGTTAATGGTTCAAATTATTTTAATTTTGGTTCTTGCGTATTTACTAGGTTCAATCCCCTCTGGTTTAATTATCGGAAAAGTATTTTATAAAACAGATATTCGCCAGCATGGGAGCGGAAATTTAGGCGGAACAAATACGTTTCGGACACTCGGTGTTAAGGCGGGAATGGCGGTGACACTTGCTGATATACTGAAAGGGACATTAGCAGCATCCCTGCCCTATCTTTTTCATGTCGATGTGAATCCATTACTGGCTGGAGTATTGGCTGTTATCGGTCATACCTATCCGATTTTTGCCGGGTTTCGTGGCGGAAAAGCCGTTGCTACTTCAGGTGGTGTCGTATTGTTCTATGCACCCTATATGTTTATCACGGTCCTTGTTATCTTTTTTATCAGTTTATACATATCAAAATATGTTTCCTTATCCTCGATGATCGCAGGAATTACAGCTGTTTTGTTTGCCATTGTTACTGGTATTATTCGTGATTGGGACATCCCTTTGCTCATCGTAGTATTTCTGCTAGCTTCGTTTGTAATATATCGGCACCGAGCCAATATTAAAAGAATTATTAATAAAACGGAACCAAAGATTAAATGGTTATAATGAAAAGGAACCGATACCGGTTCCTTTTTGTTTTTTAAATAGTTTTAAAATTATACAAGAGTATAATATAGTATAACTAACAGTCTAAAAAAGAGATTACATAAAAAACCAGCGCCTAATAAGGAGTAATTATGAAACGGAATGCTATTATACCTTCAGTTTTAATTATTATTGCATGTATCAGTTTAGCTTCTTACCTCTTAATTCAACAAAGTCAACATTCAGATGAAGACGAAAAAATTTATCCTTCAAAAGAGCATAAGCCTCGATCTTCACTATTGATCAATCGCGAGATGACAGAAAAAATAACACTTGGTGCCATTGGGGATATACTGATTCACGACAAAGTTTATAAAGATGCCTTTAATGGGGCGAGATATAATTTTGACCCAATGTTTGAAAATGTAAAACCTCTATTAGAAAAGCCAGATGTTTTAACTGCCAATCAAGAAAGTATGTTAGGGGGAAATGCACTGGGTCTTTCAGGTTATCCGAGGTTTAATAGCCCATACGAGTTAGCAGATGCGCTCGTCCATTCAGGGGTCGATATAGTTTCCACAGCCAATAATCATACGTTAGATAAAGGCGAAAAAGGGATTAAGTCGGAAGCCGCTTATTTAGAAAGTATTGGACTGCCACATGTGGGAAGCTTCATTGATGAAAAGGACCGCCAAAATTTGAGGATACTAAATAAAAATGGGATTAAGCTTGCTTTTCTCTCCTATACCTACGGAACGAACGGAATCCCCATACCAGACGGAAAAGATTTTCTCGTCAACCTTATTAACCGCGAATCGATGAAAGAGGAAATTCATCGCGCCAAAAAACAATCAGATGTAGTCGTCATGAGCATCCATTGGGGTAATGAGTACAAGCGAATGCCGACAAAAGAACAAAAAGACCTTGCAAAATTTCTTGCTAATGAAGGAGTCGACATCATCTTTGGCTCTCATCCCCATGTCCTGCAGCCAATGGAATGGATAAAAACAGCAGAAGGCAAACGAACGTTTGTCATTTATTCATTAGGGAATTTTATTTCCGCCCAACATGGCGACTATAAAGATATTGGCGGTTTAACCACCATTGATATTACAAAACATGTATCAGAAAAAGGAACCACCATTGATTTTTCTAACCCGGCTTTTTACCCAACCTATGTCGCAAGTAAAAAGAATCATAATTTCCGCGTGGTTCCATTAGAGAAAGCAGGATCATTTGGTCTTCGAAATGCTAATGCGAAATTTAAAGAAATTCAAACACATATGCAACAATGGCTCCGGTAAAGCGGGGCCTTTTTACTCATAAAAGAAAGGTAGGAGGAACAAAGCGGATGGAAGGTATTAATCGACAAGGTATCTTGTTAAGTCTGTTATTTTTAACCATGACCTATTTTTTTGCAAGAGGTTACTACACTCCCTTTTTTGTTTTTCTGATTGCTTTATTATTATTAGTTGCTTTTTTTAAGGAAGAGAAACGCTTATTTGCCTGGATGGTCATATCATTTTTTTTAGGTAATCTATTGCTAGTGTATATGGATAACTTCATAGAAAGTTTTCGTTCATCAGCTTATTCGCTTGTCATGTCTAGTCAATTGTTATTATTAATTCCAATCATTATTATTAGCTATGTTATTAAGAAATTTAAACTAGAAATTAGTCCATTTTTAAAAAAACCTATGCTATCAGGAGAAATTCAATTACCTTTTAACATCGCTTTTTCGTTAAGAAAATTTTTTCTTTTCCTTTGCCTTCTTTCAATACTAGCCATTATTGGGATACTTTTGATAAAAAAAGATGAAGTGCAATGGCATCTTTTGCTATTCATTTTATTGTTTTCAAGCTTCAATGCATTGCTAGAAGAGGTTTTGTGGCGCGGAATACTTCTTTCTAAACTGATTACGATAACCAATCAACGATTAGGCATGATAGTCACCAGCATTGCTTTTGGCTTACATACGACCATGTTTGGATTTTCAATCTTAATATCAATTCTTTATTTTTTTCTAGGATTATTATTTGGATTATTAACGTTATCATCTAAAAGTATCATTCCAGCTATCATTGTTCATACCTTGATCACGACCCTTTTAATAATATCTGGATGGGTGATGATTCCTGTTTAATTTTGCCGAAATTCCTACCCTAAAAAGAAATCCGCACTCTTAGAGTGGTTACTCTTCAAGTGGACGGATTTCTTTTTGCCATATATGTTCAAACAAACCTTCTTTTTGTAAAATTTCTCTTTGTGGCTCACCTATTAAATCGAAATGCGAATAACCATCCTTCCGATTATGGATCCATTCTTTCCTTAAACCATATTTTTGGCCCCAAACTGCTAATTTTGCAAGGTCATTGCAGCCCACCTTAGTGACTGTATTTGAACCTGGAAAGCGATCATCTAGCCAATAATGGGTTAAAAACGCAATTTCTCCGTTGTCAATTTTTCTTTTCCATTCGCTTATTTGCTGTTTTTTAATTCCAAAGGCCAATCAAGACACCTCAATATATAGATTATTTCGCTGATAAAAGTAAGAATTTTAGTCCTTTTTCTTAATTTCTTCATATTTTAAATACCATTCAGGAAATGCCTTTTTGAATGAAGTAGGTCTAAAATTATCTTTTTTAACAATAATATGGGTTGTTTTTCCTTCTGCACAAATTTCCTCATCGCCATTTACAATCGTATATCCATAAACAGTTTTGATGCCATCATTTAATTCTACCCATGTTTTTACAAACCCTTTATCACCATAGCGTAACGGTTTTCTGTAGGTTACTTGAACGTCATAAACAGGAGCAAAATAACCTGACTCCTCCATTGCAAGATAACTATAGCCGAGATCCTCAATAAATCCGGTTCTGCCAAGTTCAAAAAACTTTAGATAATTAGCATGGTAAATAACACCCATCATATCTGTATCAGCATAATAGAGCTGAATTTCTCTAGTCGAAATAAATAAATTTTCCACAGGTCACGACCCTTTCGTGATCATATTTTACATTTTATTGATTGCCTTTATTACATCTGCTACTTCAAGCAGCAGGGACTTTTCAAAAAGATCTTCATCTTCTGCAACATCCATTAATCTTGAGGCCTGTGCTTGAATCATTTCATCCACCATGTTTGTTGCAAAACGGCCATTCCCTTTGAAGGATTCTTCATCCATCTTTTGTAGTAACAGCACTTTTGCTTCCCCTGTTAGGTGGTATTGAAAACTATTAGCATAGACCGCCATGATTTCAAGCAGTTCTTCTGGTGAATAATCAGGAAATAAAAAGAACTTTTTAAATCGGGAGCGAAGACCAGGATTGCTTTCTAGGAGCAAGTCCATTTCATGTGGGTAACCTGCCAAGACAACGACTAGGTTTTCATTATGCTTGGTCATTTCATCAACAAGTGTATCTATGACCTCTTTACCAAAATCACCTGTTGTCGAACTGAAAAGGGAATAAGCTTCGTCAATAAATAAGACACCACCGAGCGCTTCCCTAATTTTTTTCTTTGTTTTCCCTGCCGTTTGACCCACATATCCGGCTACAAAATCTGCCCTGCTTGCTACGATAAGATGCCCTCGTTTTAAAATGCCACATTCCTTTAAAAGCTCCGCATAAATCTTAGCAACGGTTGTTTTCCCTGTACCAGGATTTCCGGTGAAAACAGCATGAAGCTGAATAGGTACGGGCGGCAGCCCTTTTTTCATCCGGTACTGCTGCATTTTTACAAATGAGATAAGTGATCTCATCTCCACCTTTAAGGCTTTTAAACCGATTAGACGGTCCAATTTTTCATAAGGAGACTCAACACTTTCCTCTTTGTCTAAAAGAAAGTCCTCTTTATTCAGTAACATATAATCTAAGATGTTATCATCATTTACTTCCTTGTCAGAGCCCTTTTTAAAAATCGCATCTAAGACAATATTGCGGACTGTTCTTGCATTTCCAAAGGAATCATCCACCCGTTCACGATCGAGACGATGATTGATTTCGATTTTGGCTTCTTCGCTAACGAAGTAATCATTATCTAATGCCACATGTTCTGCAATGCTTATTAACTCTTCATTCGAATAATTTGGCAAATGAATGAGATTGGACTGAGGAAAACGGCTTCGTAAACCTGGATTAGCCTCTAGAAAGGAACGCATTTCCTCAGGATAGCCTGCCATAATGACCGCGAATTTCCCGCCATATTCATTTCCTGTCATAAGTGAAACCAGTGTATCAATAGCCGCTTGACCATAATCGTTGCCTGTTTGCCCCTCACGTTTTAGACTATAGGCCTCATCAATAAATAACACCCCGCCAATAGAGCGTTCAACAACCGCTCGAACATTTTCTTCTGTTTGGCCGACAAATGAACCGACAAGCTGCGATCGATCCGTCTCAATCACTTCCTCACGAGGCAAGACACCTAATTCGTGATAAATTTTCGCAAGTAAGCGGGCAAGTGTTGTTTTTCCTGTACCCGGATTACCGGTTAAGATCATGTTCAAGCTCAGTTCGTCCTTTATTTGAAAACCGAGCTCCTTCCGCTGTTTTTGGTACTTTAAAAATCGGTAAAAATCATTGATCCGATTTTTAACAAACTCCATCCCAATCATTTCATTCAGTTGATCTAAGGCGTTGATTCGATCAGGAAGACTCTCAGTTTCTTCTTCAATAAATTCCCGTTGCCAAGTAGCTTTAATTTCCTCTAAATTAGATAAATGCAATTTCAAGTCATCATAATAGGTGGAAGTATGGAAAACACCTGTAATCGATTGATCGTACTCCTCAGCTGCCTTTAATAAACTTCCTGTTTCGTCTATAGCAGAAGACAACAACCCGTAAAGAAGCTGATGTTTTTGGAATAAATCCTTATTTTCTAATGTTGAGGAAAGATCTCTTTTCGTTTCTAATACATGTTGAATCTCATCGGCATCCGTTAAAAAGTTCTGACACACTTCTATGTATTGTTCCGCAGTTTTCTTTTTGGCTGTTCGATTATCCGTTTCTCTCATTGCAGGAAAGGTAAGCTGCGAAAGTAAGCCCTCCATCTTTTTCCAATCCGATTGCATCATATATTCTTTTGCGGCTTGATTATCAGGAAATAGTTTAAGCGCTCTTTCAATCCATACCGCTGCCATTTTATCCTGTTTATTTCGACCAATCCGTGACAAAGCGGCAAGTGTTAATAACTTTGATTGGATGACGGGATTGGATTCGTACGTAAGAGCGGAAATTAATGCACTTTCATTTGAAATGGACCCGTTTTCGTTCAATTCAATTTCCCATTGCTTTAATAGGTCTTCGTTTATTGTTTTTTGATTTACAAGTACTCTCAAGGTTATCACTTCTTCTTCAAAATTTCCCTTCTATCTTACCATAACAGTCGCTCCATACCTAAACAAAAGACCTGTCCATAATGAACAGGTCTCCCACTTTTTTAGCTTTCTTGATTATGCGCCTCATCCTTAATTTCTGAACGGAAGGAGTCGATGCTTTCACGTCGGCGTTCATTCTTTGCTTCAATTTCCTGACGTTGTGTCTCACTGTCTGTTAATGCTAAAGATTCTTCAGCTGCTTCGATATTATTTTCCGTATTTTGAATCATTGCTTGAAGCTTTTCAACGTTATCGCTGCGATCATCTGGATTCGGTTTGTTATTATAGGCCATCATAATTCCTCCTATGGTGTAATTGGTACAAATATAGTTTGTTACTGAGCAGGAAAAATAAACAAAGAAAATTTTTGATAACAAAAAAGACCCAGAGGCTTTCGCCTATTGAGTCTTATCATCCATTCCTATTCACCTTTTGTTTGAATTACTTGTGCATGCTGCCCTGATGTATCATTCATTTTCTTACCCTTATTCCCACTGAACCCTCGTGGCTGGGTACCTACATGGCTTGGAGTAAAATGTTTGTGGTCTTTTTTTGGATTACCCATGTGCTGATCCCTCCTTATGTACATTTTGTCCATATGGCCGGGAAACATAATTGGTAATCTTTTTTAGTTATTCTGCTTTACCGAGACGTTTTTCTTCCAAGCGTTGTTCGATTTTTTCAATTGCAGCACGATCTTTTAAAAGTTGTGATTTATTTTCAGATACAAGCTCTGCAAACGAGCGTTTTCTAGGTTTTCTCATCGGTATCACCGTCCTTATTTCCTATTGTAACAGTTATTATGCCCGGAAACGGTTGCAATTATTACAACTTTTTGAAAATTATATCGTTTTTTAAATATTTATTATAAAAGAAAAAAACGCTGGAGTAATCCAACGTCTTTTGTTTATTTTAGTTTATTTGTAAAATCTTTCATATCTTCAAGTTTCATTCCACCGACATATTTATTCTGGATCATCCCTTTACTATCAATAAAATACGTAGTTGGAATGGAAAGTACTTGATAGGTTTCATTTACTTTATCATCGGCATCAAGAGGGATTGGAAAAGTAATTTTATTTTCATCAACAAATCCTTGGACATCTAATTGTGGATCAATGTTAACCGATAAAATAACGATATCCTTTTCCATTTGCTTGGAAAATTTCTCCATAGCTGGCATTTCTGCTTTACAAGGCGGACACCATGTTGCCCAAAAGTTAAGCATAACTTTTTTTCCTTTTAAATTGGAGAGTTTCACGGTCTCACCTGTTAATGTTTTAAGTTCAAAATCAGGTGCCTTTGCTCCAATAGCGAGTCCTTCTTGACTAGCTGTTGTTTGACTTGTAGTTTCGGGAGTTTCTGTTTTTTTATCCATTGCCTGAACAATCGCTACAGTAAGTAATGTAACTAATATTACGGCAGCAATTACTTTTTTAATCATCCCCGAATCCTCCTTTACTTCATACTCTGCTACTTCGATTTTACACTATAAACTTAGGTGAAACAAAACATGGATATGCCGAAACTGTGACAATTCACAAAGATTACATGTTTTTATAGATGTTTCCCAATTCAGCTAAAATATTTTTCGTGACAATTTCAACGATTTGGTTAATTGCTTTCTTTTCTTTAGGATATAAAAAGTCTGTGAAGCTCTTCCTGATAATTTCCTTTTAATATACCCTTTTCGGTTATTATTGCTGTTACCAATTCATTAGGAGTGACATCAAATGCTGGGTTAAATACTTTCACACCTTCAGGGGCTGTCCTTTTTCCAAATCCTTCAGTTATTTCGGAGGCATCTCTTTCCTCGATTGGGATATCAGCACCTGTCTTAGTTTCTAAATCAATGGTAGAGAGCGGTGCCGCTACGTAAAACGGAATATTATGGGCCTTCGCTAATAATGCCACACCGTATGTACCAATTTTGTTGGCGACATCACCATTTGCCGCAACGCGATCACAACCGACGATAACAGCGTCAACCCAGCCTTTTTGCATGACCATTGCTGCCATATTGTCTGTGATTAGGGTGACATCAATGCCAGCTTGCATAAGCTCCCAAGCTGTCAAACGAGCACCTTGTAAAAGCGGTCTTGTTTCATCCGCAAACACCTTTATATCCCAGCCCTTTTCTTTTGCTAAATAAAGCGGAGAAAGGGCTGTTCCATATCTTGCTGTTGCGATGCCTCCCGCATTACAGTGTGTGAGAACGCCCATCCCATCCTTTAAAAGGTTTAATGCATGCTCCCCGATCGTGCGGCAAACTTCTTCATCTTCATTGCGAATAGTATGTGCTTCAATTTCTAGTGCTTCTTTGATTTGATGGATCGGTAATTCTTTTTCTTTTAAGGCCCTGTCATTCATTCGTTTTAGTGCCCAAAATAGGTTAACTGCGGTAGGTCGTGAAGTGGCCAAATAATCGGATTGCTTTTTAAAATGAGCATAAAAATCTTCAAAGGAATTTTCAGGTGCATCTTTTATACCGAGCACTAAACCGTATGCTGCTGCAATTCCAATCGCTGGGGCACCGCGGACTTTTAACTGTTTTATTGCATCCCAGGCGTCTTCAATTTTCGTCGTTTCAAGAAATTCTGTTATATTTGGAATTTTGGTTTGATCTAGTATTTTAAGAACTCCGTTTTCATAAGAAACGGATTGTAAGTATGTGTTTTCCATGGAGAAACATCCCTTCTGCTTAAATAACTTCTATTATGTATTAATTTTCAACTTCTACCTATGTAATTTTAACAATATCCATGACATATGCAATACTTTCATTTTTGTAAGATGGAATTCTTAAATATTAACTAAATTGCGCGAAAATTTGTTAAAATAAAAACAAGACTGGAGGGGATTCTTATTAAGATTCTTGTTTTAGGTGGAAGTCGCTTTTTGGGGAGAACATTTGTGGAAGAGGCTTTGAGGCGAAATCATGAAGTGACGATTTTTAATCGCGGAATTCAAAATCCAGGAATAAAAGACGTTGAAGTCCTTACTGGGAATCGGTTTGGTAATTTGAAAGCGCTTCAAAACCGCCACTGGGATGCTGTTTTGGATACAAGCGGATTTATTCCATATACGGTCCAAAATACAACCAATTTATTGAAGGATCGCGTAAAACATTATACATTCATCTCGAGTATATCCGTTTACCAAGACTGGGTTCCAGAAAATTTAGATGAAGGCTACTCTGTTTTAGAAATGTCACTTGAGAAAGCTAATAAACTTTCAATGGATTCAGACGAGCCAGTTTATGAATATTATGGACATTTTAAAGCGTTATGTGAGCAGATTGCTGAAAAAAATTTGCCTGGACGAGTGTTAAACGTTCGTGCGGGTCAATTAATTGGGCCGAATGATTATACGGACCGTGTTCCCTATTGGATTAACAGAATAGCAAAAGGCGGCAAGGTTTTGGTGCCCGGAAGCCCTCATCGACGTGTGCAGGTGATTGACAATAAAGACCTTTCGAATTGGATCCTCGATATGGAAGAGCAGGATTCCACAGGAACCTTTAATGCAACAGGGCCTGATTATCCGCTAACGATGGAAGAGTTTATCGACGCATGTATCAAAGTGACTGATTCAAATGCAGAAGTGGTTTGGGCAGATGAGAAATTCCTTCTGGATCAAAAAGTGGCTCCTTGGACAGAGATGCCTCTCTGGGTACCAGAGAATTATCCTTTATCACCTGAGACTAAAGAGCCTTGGAAAGGTGCTTTCTCCATCAACGTGGATAAAGCGATTCAGAGTGGACTTACTTTTAGACCGCTTGAGGAAAGTATCACTGATATTTATGAGTGGGAGAAGACTCGCCATTTGACGGAATATGAGTGGAAATCGGGGATGCAAGCGGAAAAAGAGAAAGAACTGTTTTCCATATTAAATGAAAAATAATCAACTTGTGGATTCGCAAATAAACCATCAATTACCGGAGGAAAACAACAAAAGAGAGAGCAGATATCCCTGCTCTCTTCCGTTGTTAATTGCTTAAATCCCGTTTTTGCTTAAGAAGTTCTTTAAATTCTTGGTCTAATACAAGATATTTAGGATCATTTTGATCGATTAATGATATTTCTCCCAAAATCACCGCGATCTTGTTTTCAATGATTAATAATGCTTCTTCTTGATTATCCTCTTTCTTTACTTTTTTATTAAAATATTCCTCTGGTGTCATTTCTACACGTTTAATTTGCTGGTTTTCAAATACTAGCAGCCGGTTGCATAATTTATTTAAGAAATAATAATCATGGGAAACCGTTATGATCGTCCCATTAAACTCTGCTAATGTCTTTTCCAGCTGCTCCCTGCTCGGCAAATCCAAATGATTCGTCGGTTCGTCAAGGATAAGAACATCGTATTCTTTCATTAATATATCGACTAGCTTTACTCTTGTTCGTTCGCCCAAACTCAATGTCCTAATAGGTTTTGTAAAGAACTCGTCTTTTAAGCCTAAATTGGCGAGCAAGGTCCGCGCTTTTAACACATCTTCCCTATCTGTGAAACCTAAAGCCTCCATCACCGAATTATCGTCTGGTAAATCATCAACATCCTGACTTAAATAAGCAACGTTTATCGAGTCGCTCTTCCATAGATTACCATCTGTATACGTCTCTTGATCTAGGATCATCTTAATTAATGTCGTTTTCCCGCAGCCATTTTCCCCTAAGAGTCCCATTCGCTCTCCATGATTAATGTAGAAGTTAGAGCTATGAAAGAGTGTTCGATCTTCGTACGATTTATTTAGACGTTTGGCCTCGACAATCCGTTTGCCTCTCTTCCCTTGAGTGTCAAACTGGAACCTTACTTGGACTTCATCTAAAGGCTTATCAATTTTATTTTTTGCAAGCTCATTTTGCAGACGTTTCATTTTTGATTTCACTTGATTGTCTGTTTTTTTAGCCTTAGCCCGATGGTATTCCTTAATACCATTTTGTCTTTTACTGGGTCCTGATCCCTTTTTGGTTGAATCACGATGGGCTTTTTCCGACCATGACTTTAATTGTTCCATTTGTGATTCAACCATTTCTATTTGCCGTTGCTGGGTGCTATATTGATGACGCTGATTCTCCGCCCGATGTTGTTTTTCAACACGATAGTCACTATAGTTACCATTGTAAAAGTGGAGTTTGCCATGTTCAATTTCGAAAATACGATGCACTGTTTCATCTAAAAAATGACGGTCATGAGAGATAATTAAGACAGGTCCTTGAAATTTTTCTAATTCGGTTACCAGCCACTTAATCCCATGAAAATCCAAGTGATTTGTCGGTTCATCCAAAATTAAGAAGTCAGGTCTTGATGCCCAAACCGTCGAGAGTGCCAGTTTTAATTTTTCGCCTCCGCTTAAATGATTTAATCGGTCATCCTCCCAGTCATAGACCTTTTGAAGACCTAATTCACTAGCATGCTGGAATAATTCTTTCCTTGTGCTTCCTGATAATGACTGATGAAAATCACTTATCTCATAATCAATCGACTGCGATAGATAGCCTATTGTTAACTCGCTTGATTTTTCGATGACCCCTTTATCGGGTGTTATTTTTCCAAAAAGGATATTGGCTAGTGTTGTCTTTCCTGTACCGTTGTACCCGACAAGGCCAATCCTCTCCCCGTTCTTTATATCAAATTGGATATTTTCGAATACCTTTCTTAAATGAAAACTTTTTTCTAAGCCGATTACTTTAATGACTGTTTTTTGATTTGAATGCATAAAAAAACTCCCTTCAATTGAACCTGAAGAGAGATTATGTCTTAGAAATGATCACCATTTGCCGTTAAAATGAACAACAAATAAACCTTTTAAAGGTTTTATTGGTATATACGATCAGGACATAAAAAAGGACAGTCTAATCCTATTCTTCAGGTTCAACATTTTTCGTTATTCGAATCATGTCTGAAAAATAAGATTATAATTTCATCGTACCTTAATCATTCCTTTTCGTTTGTTAGTTTTATTTTATTAGACGATCATTAACTTTGTCAAACATTTCTTCCGAAAAAACACCATACCAGCTGGCATGGTGTTTTCCAATATTAAGCTTGTAATTTTTCACGTAGAACCATTGGAAGAATTCCGCCGTGACGGTAGTAATCAATTTCAACTTCAGAGTCAAAGCGAACAAGAACTTCAAATTCTTTCTTGTTACCAGCTTCGTCCGTTGCAGTTACTTTTAGAAGATCACGTGGTTTTACATTTTCGTCTACTTGAACATCAATGGTTTCTTTACCTGTCAGGCCAAGTGTTTCAGCGCTTTCGCCATCTTTAAATTGAAGTGGAAGCACACCCATTAACACAAGGTTTGAACGGTGAATACGTTCAAAGCTCTCAGCAAGAACTGTTTTAATACCTAAAAGGTTTGTACCTTTAGCAGCCCAGTCACGTGAAGAACCCATTCCGTAATCTTTACCAGCAAGAACGATTAATCCAGTACCGTTTTCTTTGTACTTCATGCAAGCATCGTAAATAGATGTCACTTCGCCAGTTGGCCAGTAAGTAGTTACCCCACCTTCTGTTCCTGGTGCGATTTGGTTACGAATACGAATATTTGCGAATGTTCCGCGCATCATCACTTCATGGTTACCACGACGGGATCCGTAAGAGTTAAAGTCACGGATTGCAACGCCTTTTTCTAACAGATATTTACCAGCTGGAGTATTTTTACCAATTGCTCCTGCAGGTGAAATGTGGTCAGTTGTAACTGAATCACCAAATTTACCAACAACACGTAGTCCTGCTAATGGCTCGACGATACCTGGTTCTGGTGATAAGCCTTCAAAGAACGGCGGGTTTGCGATGTAAGTAGAATCCTCATCAAAAGTATATAAAGGCTCATTGCTTGTTTTGATATCATTCCAACGCTCGTTGTCACCGAACACGTTTGCATATTCCCGGCGGAATAGTTCAGGAGTTACTGTACGTTTAACAACATCATTTACTTCAGCAGTTGATGGCCAGATATCCTTGAAGAAGACATCATTTCCATCTTTATCTTTACCAATTGCTTCATTTGCAAAATCAATATTTACAGTACCAGCAAGAGCATATGCAACAACTAATGGTGGTGAAGCAAGGTAGTTAGCTTTTACAAGCGGGTGAATACGTCCTTCAAAGTTACGGTTACCTGAAAGTACAGATGTAACTAAAAGATCGTTTTCCGCGATTGTTTTTTCGATTTCTTCTTTTAAAGGACCGGAGTTACCGATACATGTTGTACAGCCATAACCAACGAGGTTGAAGCCGATTTGCTCTAGGTAAGGAAGTAACCCCGAATCACGAAGATATCCAGTTACAACTTTAGATCCTGGTGCTAAAGAAGTCTTAACGAATTTAGGAACTTCCATTCCTAATTCAACAGCTTTCTTCGCAACAAGTCCAGCACCCACTAGAACATAAGGGTTAGATGTGTTTGTACAGCTTGTAATCGATGCAATCGCAACGGCACCCGTTTTAATAGTAGTTTCCTCGCCGTTTAGGAAATTAACAGTTGCAGACTTTTCAAGCTCATTTGCTTGTAAGCCGAAGCCTTGGTTTCCTTGTGGAGCAGAAACAGCTTTCACGAATTCCTCTTTCATTTTAGAAAGTGGAATCAAATCTTGAGGACGCTTTGGACCAGATAGATTTGCTTCAATGACGGAAAGATCGATTTCAACTACATCTGTGTAAACTGGCTCGATCGCTGGATCGAAGAACAAACCGTTTGCTTTGCAGTATTGTTCTACTACATTGATATGCTCTTCTTCACGGCCTGTTAAGCGCATGTATGCAAGTGATTCATCATCAATTGGGAAGAATCCGCAAGTTGCACCGTATTCAGGGGCCATGTTTGCAATTGTTGCACGGTCTGCAAGTGGCAGTACTGATACTCCTGGTCCGAAGAACTCAACGAATTTCCCTACAACCCCATGGCTGCGAAGAACTTGAGTTACTTTTAAAGCAAGATCAGTTGCTGTAGCACCGTTTGGAAGCTCACCTGTTAATTTAACACCTACTACTTCTGGTACAGGGAAGTATGAAGGCTGACCTAGCATTCCTGCTTCAGCTTCAATACCGCCAACGCCCCAGCCAAGAACACCAAGACCATTGATCATTGTTGTATGGGAGTCCGTACCAACCAAAGTATCTGGATAAGCTTCTAATTCACCGTCTGTTTCTGCAACGTGGACAACATCAGCCAAGTATTCAAGGTTTACTTGGTGTACGATACCTGTTGCAGGTGGAACGGCGCGATAGTTATTAAATGATTTTTGCGCCCAACTTAAGAATTGGTAGCGCTCAGCATTACGTTCGAATTCATAATCCATGTTAATTTTTAAGGAATCAGCAGCTCCATATGCATCAACCTGTACGGAGTGGTCGATTACAAGATCAACCGTTTTTTCAGGGTTGATCTTGTCAGGGTCTCCGCCTAAGTCTGCCATTGCTTTTCTTAAAGAAGCAAGGTCAACGACTGCTGGAACACCTGTAAAGTCTTGAAGGATAACACGAGCAGGCTTAAATGGTACGTCCACTTCTTTTAGCTCATTTGTGCCCCATTTTGCTAAGTTTTCAACATGCTCTTTTGAAATTGCTCGGCCATCTAATTGGCGTAATACAGATTCAAGAAGTACTTTTATAGAGTAGGGCAATTTAGAAACTTTTCCAATTCTGGCCTCTTCCAGTGCACTTAAACGGTAATAGTTGTAACGTTTACCATTCACTTCAAAGGAAGTGCGTGCGTTAAATACATCATTTTTTACCATGTAAAAACCCCCTAATTCGTCATTAATAAATCGAAAATTAACGAAAAGTTGAAAAATTTGAATTTTCCCATCCTGCTTAACTTTTCTCACAATTCTAATCTTAATACAAGCGATTACATAAGTAAATAACAAGAAAGTTATTGCGATTGATAAGTTTCACTTATGTTTTTTATGTATTTTGTTCCGAAAATTCAAAAAACACTATTTGTGCTTATATGATTTAAGACAAGGGAAAACCACCTTTTTCATTATTTATTATCTCAAAAAACTTTTTCATTGTCATGTTTTTTGCTATGGAGGAAATAGTAAAAGTGTAGGAGGTGATTAGAATGGTGAAACGAAAGTCTAATCATGTAATTCCAGGGATGAATGCAGCCAAGGGGCAAGGAAAAGGTGCAGGTTTTAATGAGGAATTGGCGAGTGAACCAGAATTAACTGCAAAAGAAAGAATGAATAACAAAAAACGAAAGAAAAATCAATAATAACAAAAAGCAGGCGGGCTCCCCCGCCTGCTTTTCCTATTCTGTTTGGTTTACTTCTGTCACCATGCTTTGCAGATCCTGCTGGAAACGCTCTAGCTGCGATCGTTGATGTTCCGATGCCACTTCTAGTGCATTTTCAATTTGTTGGTAGGCTTCATTGACTTCGTCTTTTAGATGCTTTAGTTGATGACCATAACTTGCACTATCACTTACAATTGTCTCGAATAGTCCTTGTGCATTCTCATACCCCTGCTGTGCTGCTTGAAATGCTTGTTGTTTATCTTTATTGTATGGGAATTTATCCATCTTTCTTCATTCACTCCTTCATTTTGTTTACCGTTAAATTGCACAGAACAACAAAAAATATACGGTATAAAAGGACTTTATCACTGCATCCTAACATATAGGAGGGATGCAATATGAACAAAAACGATGGCAAAGACATGCGAAAAAATGCACCAAAACAATCGGGGCAGCCTGAACCGTTAAGCGGTTCCCACAAAGTCAAGAATCGCAACCATACTAGAGCCAAACATAATACACATCACGATATGTAGAAACCTATAAGATAGGCGCAAGTCAAAAAAATGCCCAGCACTTTGTTTAAGTGCTGGGGCATCCGTCGATTACTAAGCTTTTCTATACATTGATTAATGACCGAAGCAAGTCCTCTTCTTCTTCTGGAGTCACTGTTCGTAAATCAATGATAAATTCATCTTTTTGAATCCTTCCAACAATTGCTGGTTTCACTTCGGATCGAAGCTTTCTTCCCAGCTGTTCTGCCGTCAATTCACGATGTTTTAAGGACACGACCATGGTTGGAAGCTCAACATCCGGCATCGTACCCCCACCCACTTGGCTTCTTCCTTCTGTAATTTTTGTAACATATTTTCCAGTATTTTGTAATAAGTTTGTAACAAACGACTGCGATCGTACGTCTAATTCTTCAGAGGAAACTAATAAATCACGGACGGTTGGAATATTTACTAAGCCATTTTCTCCACGGGCATAATCGATTAATGTCCCCTCAAGCGCAGCCAACGTCATCTTATCAACCCGGACAACGCGTGCCAACTGGTGTTTTTTTAAACGACTAATGATTTCTTTTTTTCCAGCAATTATACCGGCCTGTGGACCGCCAAGAAGCTTGTCACCACTAAAGGTTACAACATCTGCCCCTAATTCAATGACCTCTTTTACTACCGGTTCTTCACCAATTCCGTGCTTTCTAAAGTCATATAGAGCACCACTTCCGAGATCTTCATAAAAAATGACACGATCTAATCGTTTCGTAAGCCCAACAAGATCTTCGGTATCAACAGATTTGGTAAATCCGATGACCTTAAAGTTGCTCGTATGTACCTTCATGACGATTGCAGTTTCTGAACTGACAGCTTTTTCGTAATCATAAAGATGTGTTTTATTAGTGGTGCCAACTTCTACAAGCTTTGCCCCACTTTCTTCCATTATAGATGAGATTCGAAAAGAGCCACCGATTTCAACAAGCTGTCCCCTTGAAACAATGACTTCTTTGTTAGCGGCTAGAGCTCTTAAAACCAGATAGACAGCAGAAGCATTATTATTAACCACCATAGCCGCTTCTGCACCGGTGATATCTTTAATTAATGCTTCAACATGACTATGTCTTGAACCTCTTTCACCTTCCGTTAGCTTATATTCAAGATTTGAATAGTTCCTTGCAGTGTCAATCACATGGTTGATTGCATTTTCGCTTAATCTAGCCCTTCCTAGGTTTGTATGTAAAATAGTTCCTGTCGCATTGATGACCTTTTCTAAGGTATAAGAATACTGTTTCTGTATTTTTGTTTCGAGAATAAAAAATAGGTCTTCAATAAAATGATTGGTCCCTGGCCTGCCACCTGGCCAATTATCATTTAGGATTGCCTCCCTAATGTTGTCAATGACCTCTTTAAGCCTTTTGGTCAGATGCGTATGATCAAGTTGACTTTCTAGAAGGAGAGTTAAAAACCTCTCATGATTTTGAAGTTCATGGACCGGTGGAATTGAGCGTAGCCATTCTTTCAACATAAAAACTCCTTTATCACATGTTCTTTTTCTCTGACATTTGACTAGTGGTTGCCTATATGAATGAGTGGAATCCACAAACGGGCGCTTTAACTTTCCCAATTATATCACATCAGTTTCACGTTTTAAGTCACATTGAATAAAATGAAACGAGCAAGGGGGATTAGATATGTCAAAAAAGAAACAACTTAAAAATCAAACCTTTGATTTTGACTTAGTGGAGAAATGGCTGGAAAACTATTTTCTAGATCCACTTACTTCCTATTATGATGAAACACAATTTCCAATCGATCTTTATGAAACAGAAAAGGAATGGATTGTTGAGGCCATTTTAAGCGAATTCGAGGCTTCGGAAATAAAGGTTTATATAGAAGGAAATAAATTAATGATTACTGCATCCAAATACCCCCCTTACATGAATAAACAAAAACGAGTCCGTTCCATTAATTTTCCGTTTCTAGTCATTAATCAGAACGTATTTGCTACATTTACAAATGGAACTCTAGAGGTAATTATTTCAAAAATAGATAGAGGAGTAGGAAAAAATAGATTCATTACCCTGCCTTAAGAAAACTTGTGGCATTATTTTTTATGCTTCAGTTAACATAATAATTTTATCTGTAAAAAAATACCCCTCATTTCCAACCGGATTTGAGGGGTGTTTTTTATTGGCTCTGTTAAACTGGTCTGTTGATTTCCGCTCCAATCAACGTAAGCTATAAAAATCAACAATGACCTTTAACATAGCCTATTTTTTAGTAATGATCTCTATCATTTCATCGGTATCAGGGAAAACACCTGTTTCGAGTTTTGAATAGATCTTCTCTCCATTCACGGTCACTTCGAAAGCGCCGCCTGAACTTGGAATCAGTTCTAACTTTTGAATATCTCTAAAAAAATGATTAAATAGCTCTTCCGCGAAACTCGCGGCTTTTGGTGCGTAATTTCATTGCATGCAAAATTCAACAATAACATGATAGTTCTTCATAAAAATACCCTCCAAAAAGTGTTTCCTACATCAGGATAGTGTTAATATTTTAACCTATTCCTTTTCCTTCAGCAATTTTTTTGTCTATTCGTGCGCAATTTTTTTAAAAGAGTTATACTAAATAAATGGAGGTGGACATGTTGAGTGAACAAGATAAAATTCGCCTAACTTCTTTGTCAACAAAAGCGGGTTGAGGCTGCAAAATTGGTCCTGAGGACCTGGCGCAAGTGTTGCGTCAATTACCGAAACAAGAACCTGTTCCTGAATTATTAGTGGGACTTGATACTTCTGATGATGCTGGAGTGTACCAAATAACCGACTCCATCGCTTTGATACAGACAGTTGACTACTTTACCCCAATCGTCGACGATCCATATATGTTTGGTCAGATCACGGCTGCAAATGCATTAAGCGATGTTTATGCCATGGGCGGCGAACCTAAAACAGTTATGAATATTGTCGGCTTTCCGATTAAAAAGTTGGGTGCCGAAATGCTAGCTGATATTCTTCGTGGTGCAGCAGATAAAGTAAAAGAAGCCGGTGCGATTACCGTTGGCGGCCATTCAATTGATGATCAGGAACCTAAATTTGGACTTTCCGTTACAGGTATAGTCCATCCCGATAAAGTTTGGAAAAATGTCGGCGCTAAGCCTGGTGATGTTCTCGTGTTAACTAAGCCGATTGGTGTGGGTATTATCACAACCGGTATAAAAAGAAGTGTCGTAACTCCTCTGCAGGAACAGATTGTGACAGAGACAATGGCTACGCTAAATAAGGTGGCAGCTGAAGTGTTAACAGAATTTCATCCTCACGCTGTAACTGATGTAACTGGATTCGGATTACTTGGACATGGCAGTGAAATGGCACGTGGAAGTAATGTTAGTTTTGAATTCTCACTCTCACAAGTCCCTGTTTTAGAAGGTGCTCTTGAATTAGCGAAAAATGGTGTGGTGCCTGGTGGTTCTAAGTCGAATCATAAATGGATAGCTGATGATGTTGTTTATGAGGATATCCTTCTGGAGGAGCAGCTGGTCCTATGTGATGCGATTACATCTGGGGGTCTGTTTGTTTCACTTAGTGAACAGGAAGCGGCTCAATATGTCGACAAGCTACATTCTAACGGTCTAGCAGATGCTGCGATTATTGGGAGAGTTACCGAGAAAAAAGACAAATATATCTATGTAACAAGATAACAGCGAAGCCTTAGTTGCTTCGCTGTTTCTTTTATGCAAAAAAAGCCCTGGACCATTTTGGTCCAGGATTATTATATTTTCTGACGTAGCTTCTCCACCATATCCTTGGTCATTTTATCCAAATCAAATGCGTATTTAAAGCCCCATTCCTCTTTTGCCGCACTAGCATCAATTGAATTTGGCCAACTTTCCGCAATTTTTTGACGATCTGGATCAACATTATAAGAAATTTCAAATCCAGGTACATACTTAGCGATAGAAGCCGCAATTTCTTCAGGATCAAAGCTCATCGCTGTCACGTTGAAAGCATTACGGTGGATTAATTTTGATGAATCTGCCTCCATTAAGTCAACAATTGCATTTAGGGCATCGGGCATATACATCATGTCCATATAGGTACCTTTATCAATGTATGAAGTATATTGGCCATTCTTGATCGCTTCATAATAGATTTCAACGGCATAATCCGTAGTCCCTCCGCCAGGAAGTGCAACATAGGAAATTAACCCTGGAAAACGTAAGCCGCGGGTATCGACACCAAACTTTTGGAAATAGTAATCAGACAATAACTCCCCTGCCACTTTATTGACACCGTACATCGTCGTTGGACGCATTATCGTATCTTGTGGGGTGCTGTCCTTAGGTGTGGATGGACCAAAAGCACCAATCGAACTTGGTGTGAAAAATTGCGCCTTTAACTCTCTTGCAGTTTCCAAACCATTCAATAGCCCGCCCATATTTAAATTCCAAGCAAACACAGGCTTGGCTTCTGCTGTAGCTGATAAAAGAGCGGCTAAATGCATAACAGTATCAACGTTGTATTTTTTGGCTACTTCCACCATTTTGTTTAAATCCGTTACATCGACAGTCTCAAAAGGACCACTATGAGCGGCTTCGCTGTCATTCTTTTTAATATCTGTAGCAATGACATTATCTGCACCATATATGTCTCTTAACTTTAAAGTTAATTCTGATCCAATCTGCCCTAAAGCACCTGTGACTAAAATACGCTTCATCGTCGTTTCTCCGTCCTCTTCACTCTTACTAAAAATAGTGATTTACTTTATTTTTACGTTACTTAATCAGTTAGGGTGATACCTAAATAACGCCCATTTCCTTGCCGACTTTTTCATAAATAGCAATCGCTTGGTCGAGCATTTCTTTTGTATGTGCAGCTGTCGGCATGTTACGCACTCGTCCAGTCCCTTTTGGAACGGTTGGGAACACAATCGCCTTGGCATAAACCCCTTCATCATTCAAACGTTTACTGAATTGTTGAGTAAGTGCTTCGTCCCCGATAATACAAGGGGTGATCGGAGTTTCGCTGTTGCCGATATTAAAGCCTAACTCGTTCAAGCCTTTTTTTAGATAATTTCCATTTTCCCAAAGCTTTTTGTTCAGTTCCGTGCTCTCCATAAGGATTTCAATTGACTTCTTACTTGCAGCCACATCGGCAGGAGTTAATGAGGTAGAAAATAGGAATGGACGGCTGCGAACTTTCAACCAGTCAATGAGATTTTTCTTACCAGCGACATAACCGCCAACCACGCCAATTGCTTTAGATAATGTACCGATTTGAAAATCAATTTTATCAGAAAGACCAAAATGCTTAACGGTCCCTGCCCCATCACCAAGCACACCTGATCCATGAGCATCGTCTACATATGTAATCAGATCAAATTCCTCAGCAATCTTGACAATTTCAGGCAGTAAAGCAATATCTCCGTCCATCGAGAACACGCCGTCTGTAATCACCATAATTTTATTGTAAAGGCCTGACTCTTTTGCTGCTTTTGCTTTTTCGCGTAAATCTTCCATATCGGAGTGGTTCACACGGATAATTTTTGCTTTAGAAAGACGGCAGCCGTCGATTATCGACGCATGGTTTAATTCATCCGAAAGAATCGCATCATTTTTATCCATTACTGCGGAAATAGCCGCCATGTTACAATTAAATCCAGATTGGTAAGCAATCGCTGCTTCTGTATGTTTGAATTCAGCTAATTTTTCTTCCAGTTCAACATGGAGTTTAAGCGTTCCGTTGATGGTTCGAACGGCCCCTGCCCCAACTCCGTATTGTTCAATCGCCTCAGTAGCGGCTTTTTTCAAACGTTCATCCGTGGCTAGGCCTAAATAGTTGTTGGAAGATAGATTGACTAGCTCTCTGCCATTAATTGTTATAACTGGTCCATTTGGGCTTTCGAGCGGATCGATGACATTGTACAAACCTTTTCCCTTTAAATTATCAAGATTTTCATTTAAAAATTGCTCCAAAATAGTACTGGACATATTCAATTCCCCCTATATTCATTTGAACGTGCTTTGTCGTTAACGGAAAAACAATCGTCCGTTTCAGGCGGACATCCACACCTTTGTTAAACACTGGTATTAAAGGATTCCTGCACTATACTTTATCATAAATTTTTATAGTTGTGCATATCTAGTGGACAAAAAAACAAAAATATTTTTTATATCTTTTAGAATGCCCTATTAACAATAATGTTATTTCTTAAGATAACCAAACTGCTATCAATGAATTATTTTATAATGGCATGGTTTTAAGTTATAATGGTTTTTTAATCGTACTGAGCCAATCTCCAACGCAACAAAGAAAGGATGTCAACCTTGTCATTTTTGTATTCAATCTTATACACACTAGTTATAGGGGCGGTATTTATTTTTCTATTTATTATTGCCTACGATTTTCTTTACGGTGAAAAACCAGAAAAACAAACGAAGAAAATACATAAATATTTTCAAAAAGAAACCATTAAAAAAATTGATAGACTGGAACATCAGCCTCGAAAATTTACCATGTACCAAGTCACAATGAATAGTGGTATTAAGAAGATTAAGATGAAACCAGGTTATAAAGTAGTCAATATGGTACCAAAGGAGAAAAACAAAAAGTAAGCAAAATTCGGGGATAAGTTATTTTACTCCAAAAGAAAAACCGGGGAATTCCCGGTTTTTTTTCCATCTATTTAATTTTCCTCGTCAAGGACATTTGTTTGCTTCACTATGAGAGTCCCATTTCGCTAACGTGCTTTTCTTATTTTACGGACACCGAACTCAATTTCCCTACATTTCGATTGATATTTTGTAATGCCTCCTTGTATTCTTTTTCTAAACTACTAATTATTTCAGAAACCGATTCTATTTTATTTATTGCCCCGACGCCATGTCCTGCTGACCAAATATCCTTCCATGCTTTCGCATTCGTCTCCCTTTGCATATTATCAAAGTTTACCTTGTCTTTTTTAACAAGTTTATCTGGGTCCAAACCTGCCTTTTTAATACTAGGTACCAGCATATTGCACATGATGCCGGAGAAAGCATCCGTTAAAATGATATCCTCTTGTGTGGCTTCAACCAGCATTTCCCTGTATTCATCATTGGCCATACTTTCTGTCGCAACAATAAAGCGGGTTCCCATATAAGCAAGGTCAGCGCCTGCTGCCTGTGCAGCTAAAATTCCCTTCCCTGTTGAAATGGAACCAGCAAGGACAATGATACCATCCCAGAAATTACGGACCATATCTACGAAGGCAAAGCTGTTGATTTGACCCGCGTGACCACCCGCCCCGCTTGCCACCAAAATAAGTCCATCGACACCAGATTCAGCTGCTTTTTGAGCAAACTTCAAATCACTCACATCAGAGAATACGAGCCCGCCATATTCATGCACAATATCGACTACTTGTTTCGGACTTCCTAAGGAGGTAATTACCAATTGCGGCTGATGCTTTTTAATCAATGCAAGTTCTTCCTGCAGGCGGCTGTAAGAGCTATGTACGACCATATTCATCGCCCAAGGAGCAATTTTTCGGCTGGGATCGAGCGCACGAGCCTCTTCTAACTCTTCATTTAATTGCCCCATCCACTGATCAAGAACCTCAATTGGTCTTGCATTAGGAGCAGGAAAAGAACCTATCACGCCATTCAAACAACAATTTTTCACAAGTTCGGTGCCTGACACCAAAAACATCGGGGCCGAAATGACCGGTAATTTTAATTGGTTCCACCATGATTCAGGAATTGATTTCTTCATTTTGATCACCCTTTATTTTAGAATTTTCAGAATAAATGATTCACTTTCATAGTACCTGAAAATGAATGAGTATTCAATCTTTGCATGAACCTTTTATTTCTGTCTATCAAAACGCTTACCATCCACGAACGATTTTTAATTAAATTGATAAAATGTTCGTTTTTTGCGAAAAATGATTGATTTACTCTTCTCCTGTGCTTTATAATGTGAATAAATTCATATGGTTTCACTCATATAATCGCGGGGATATGGCCCGCAAGTTTCTACCGGATTGCCATTAACCATCCGACTATGAGTGAGTAATGGGAAAGTCGCTCTTCTATTTGAGTGCACTAATTCCATATTCTTTCGGACATGTAGCCCAAAGATCATTATCTCACTCAATTTTTTGATGTGAGTTAATGACCTTTGGGCTTTTTATTATTTTATAAGGAGAATCTAACATGAGATTACTAGAGGAGAAAATCAACACCGACGGAAAGGTTCTTTCGGAAAATGTTTTAAAGGTTGATTCATTTTTGAACCACCAAATAGACCCGCAATTAATGCTTGAAATAGGAAAAGAGTTTGCAAGGATTTTTGCAGGTGATGGTATTACTAAGATCGTAACCATTGAATCTTCAGGAATTGCCCCTGCAGTTATGGCTGGTTTATATATGAATGTTCCTGTAATCTTCGCAAGAAAAAGAAAATCCTTGACACTAGTCGATGATTTATTAACTGCTTCAGTCCATTCGTTTACTAAAAATGAAACAAACGAAATTTCCATTTCAAAGAAATATGTAAATGAAAATGATAGAGTCCTAATCATTGATGACTTCCTTGCAAACGGGGAGGCTGCACTTGGTTTAGTAGATATTGTTCAAAAAAGCCGTGCAACAGTTGTTGGAATTGGCATTGTCATCGAGAAGTCCTTTCAACATGGCGCTCAAAAATTAAAGGACCTTGGTTTTAGGGTTGAATCTTTAGCACGGATTGCCTCGCTTTCAAACGGAAAAGTGTCATTTATAAATGAGAACGTGGAGGAATTAATCAAATGAAACAACATCCGTTTAAAATAGCCTCATTAGGAATTCAACATGTATTAGCCATGTACGCCGGAGCGGTAATCGTCCCACTTATCGTCGGTGGAGCACTTAAATTTACCGGAGAACAATTAACCTACTTGGTATCGATCGATATCTTAATGTGCGGAATTGCGACAATTTTACAAGTTTGGCAGAATCGCTTTTTCGGAATTGGTTTACCGATTGTACTTGGCTGTACGTTTACTGCAGTTGGACCAATGATTGCCATTGGTGGACAGTATGGTATTTCCGCTATTTATGGATCGATTCTTATCTCAGGACTTATCGTCATTATTATTTCTCAATTCTTTGGAAAATTAATTAAGTTCTTCCCACCTGTTGTGACTGGTTCGGTTGTAACCATAATCGGGATTACACTTATCCCTGTGGCAATGAATAACATCGCCGGTGGTCAAGGCAGCCCTGATTTTGGAAGCCTATCAAATATCAGTTTAGCTTTCGGAACTTTGCTATTTATCATCTTGCTCTATCGATTTACGAAAGGTTTTATTCGCTCCATTTCCATACTATTAGGATTAATTGGTGGTACTCTTGCGGCTTCTATTATGGGGAAAGTAAATTTCTCAGCGGTAGCTGATGCATCATGGTTCCATATGGTGAAGCCATTTTATTTTGGTACACCTACTTTTGAATGGACCCCGATTCTTACTATGACTCTCGTAGCAATTGTGAGCATGGTAGAATCAACAGGTGTATATTTCGCTCTAAGTGATATCACAGGAAAAAGAATAAATGAAAAGGATTTATCAAGAGGTTACCGTGCTGAAGGTCTCGCGAGTATAATCGGAGCTTTATTTAATGCTTTTCCATACACAACCTACTCTCAAAACGTGGGACTTGTTCAGCTATCAGGTGTAAAAAGCAAAAACGTCATTTATACCATGGGCGGGATGCTAGTATTTTTAGGGTTTATTCCTAAAATCGGGGCATTCACTACCGTTATTCCAACACCTGTCCTTGGTGGCGCAATGGTGGCAATGTTTGGAATGGTCATTGCTTACGGAATAAAAATGCTAGGAAATGTAGATTTTGCATCACAAGAAAATCTTTTAATCATTGCTTGTTCTGTCGGTATGGGGATGGGCGTAACTGCCGTACCAGATATGTTTTCCCACCTGCCAGAAGGCGTTAAAATCCTTACCAGCAGTGGAATTGTAACAGGAAGCCTTACTGCTATTTTTCTAAACATTGTTTTCAATGTTTCAAAGCCAACTAAGGTAAAGGAATTAAAAAATCATCAAAGTGCTGTTTAAATAACATCATATATCCAACACATTCCTCAGCACCATAATGGCTTTTATCAGAAACGACTAAAAATAACAGCTGAGGAAATAATCGTAAATGCGATGACAAATATTAGAGATCTTTATTTCAATGCCATAAAGATGATATTTACTCAGCATATAATAGGGTTATTACAAAACCATAAAAAATGAAAAAGACGCCAATCGTTAAAAAAATTACGATTAGCGTCTTCTTCATGTTATTTACAGATTTATTAGCATATGACGATTATCTTGGTAACATATCATGGTTAAAAGACAAACATCTTTCATCCTATGCAGAGGATTTTAAAAATTTTATCATTTCTTACTATAAGAAATAGAACTAAGTTTAATTAACTGCTAAATGAAAACTCCGATTGCACTTATCCCCCTCAAGGGACAGCCGACCCCACGTATCTTCATTGTACACTTAGTATCTAACAGAGGAAGTTTGACTACTGCAGACTAATTAAAGGTTAAAAGAGAATCTCCTTGTTGTTCCATTAAAGGGCGCTTTAATTGAATAAATGGGTGATACATATTAGACATGACTAATATGTATCACCCTTTATTTTTTATGTTTTTTTAGGATTTAGGTATTGATAAAATCGATCCGTCAGGTATAGGTAGATTAACTAACTCAGGAGACTTAGATGTAATTTCATTCTTGTGTCTTGTATAAGTTCTTACTTTATTATCAAACTTAGTCCAAATGGTACGAAAACCATCTAATTATAATTCGGTTATATAGTTATACAAAGTCCTTTTCATTATTCAATTTTGATCCACCTCCCATACACCTAATAAATTTCTTGTTTTATTGGAAGTCATCACTCCTTTCAAGCATTGTTGAGTTATTATTAATTCCATGTAAAGAAACATGCCATTGTGTTCTATTTACCTTGCCAATCTGATACCTTTAAACTGTAAATATTCTTAGGGGGAATGGTTACTATGGCAAATTTAAAAGATAAATTTACGATTGATGACATGAAGGCATTAGACCAAAGACTCAATCACATCTTCTATCAAGTAACCCATTATCAAACTAGATCAAACGCTGGGCTTACAGAACTTCAATTACTTGATACAATTGACCATTTATGTCGAATGTCAGGTATGCTGTGTGATGTAATTGAACAACAGTTAGAAGGGCATATAGAAACATCAGAACCGCATAGTTATATTAATAGAAAATTAGGGACTGTTGAAACTGGTATTAAAAATTTTTTAGAAATTAAGAAAATTGATTTAGATTAACTACAAGGTGGCTCATAAAGAGCTTCTTTTTTTCATCTCTTTTCAATTTATCTAGCACACTGTCAGACTCGTTTATGAATTGATTTAAGCCATTTTACTTAAATCTAATACAAATACACCCTAAACATTGTTTTCAATGTAACAAAGTCAACAAAGCAAATTAAGGCAGCAAATAATCAAATTTCCTCTTAATGAAAAAGAAATAGTAAAAAGACGATACTGATTTGGTATCGTCTTTGTTGTTTCTCGTTCAGGAAATGTATGTTACGAAACGCTAGAAATGGATCTAAATAATTTCAAAAAAGGCGATTCCATTCTAAAGCATCGCCTTAATCATTTCTAAGAGTTCAATTATGTTTCTTTTAGTTGTAGAACTTAAACCAGTGATGGTCGTAATATCAGTCCCTGTATTATCACTTCCTGAACCTGAATTTGTTTTAGTTACCGATATTGGAGAAATATTATTTGCACCACCAAAGTTTACGATCCCCCCAGAAATGGTCCCAATAGTAATACAATCATGATTGGTCGCCAACCAATCACCCCCTTCCACGCTTATTTACTATTATATGGACAAGGTTATTCGGTTGTTTAAGCATTTTCATTATTTATTTTTTAATGCTTCTTAATTTCAAAAAGAGCCACGTGTGAGGCCCATTTGTTTTTCATAATTATGTTTTTGGAGATTTGCATGCATCCTTTTCTAACTTGCAAATCCACTTATAAAATCCTAATAAGATAAGAAGCAAAAACGGATCAAGTATAGCTGCATGCCAAAGCTTCCACCAGCCGTAATGAAAGAATCCCCAAGGAGGAGGCAGCAAGGTAATGACTTCATATATCAAAATGGCAATAACAAAAATGGTAATAAAAAAAAATTGCTTAATAACTTTTGATTTATGAGGAAACCAATTTAAAAAAATCATATTAACAGCAGGAACTAAGAATAAATGTGGAAGCAATCCCGCCCAATCAATTTCATTGTCAAAATACCAGTATCCGTGGTATTTGAATTCAATAAACACATCGAAGATGACCTGTAATGAAATTGTAAATGACCAAATATGTACAATTTGATTAGCACTTAGTATTTTATTATTTTTGAAAGCAAAAAAATTAAATGTGATAATGGCAATTAGTAATCCAATCATATCTTTTTCCTTTTTATATTTAAAATACCCAAATAGTTAGGCATCCTATACTATTTCCAATAAAAATACAGTGTTTTTCTCATCAAAAATCTAGTCGAATCCTTAAAAATCTAGTATGATGTACTAATGTATTAATTCTTGACGAAGCGAGGATTACAAAAAATGAGCTTACTAAATGTAGAAAATTTAAGTCATACATTCGGAGACCGTACTTTATTTAAAGACGTTTCCTTTCGATTATTAGCTGAAGACCATGTGGGACTTGTTGGCGCCAATGGCGTCGGTAAATCAACATTAATGAATATTATTACTGGTCAATTGATTCACGATAGCGGTCGTGTAGAATGGACACCAGGTGTTCATTACGGTTATTTGGATCAGCATACGGTGCTGACAAAAGGAAGAACGATGCGTGACGTTCTTCGCGATGCTTTCCTCCCTCTTTTCGAAAAAGAAAAGGAACTAAATGAAGTAATCGCTCAAATGGCTGATGCCTCACCTGAAGAGCTAGAGGTTCTTTTAGAAAAAATGGGTGAAATCCAAGATGTCTTAGACGCTGGCGGATTCTATTCATTAGATATAAAAATTGAGGAAGCAGCACGCGGGTTGGGACTTGATGCAATTGGTTTAGACCGTGACGTCGCAGCACTTAGCGGCGGGCAGCGAACAAAGGTTCTTCTAGCTAAGCTTCTTTTGGAACAACCAAAAGTTCTTCTGCTCGATGAGCCGACCAACTACCTGGATGTTGAACATATTCGTTGGTTAACTTCTTATTTAAAAGAATACCCATATGCGTTTATCCTAATCTCTCATGATACTGAATTCATGAATCCTGTTTCCAATGTTATTTTTCAATTAGAATTTTCGAAGCTTACACGCTACACAGCAAGCTATGAGAAATTCTTAGAGTTAGCGGAAATTAATAAGAATCAGCATATTAATGCTTATGAGAAACAAATGGAATTCATTAAAAAACAAGAAGACTTTATTGCTAAAAACAAAGCACGCTATTCGACAACTGGCCGGGCAAAAAGCCGTCAGAAACAGTTGGACCGGATTGAACGGATTGACCGTCCAGAAACAGCGTTAAAGCCTACCTTCGGATTCAAAGAGTCTCGCAGCAGCAGTCGCTACGTTTTTGAGGCTAAGGATTTAGAAATCGGCTATTTAGAACCACTATTACCGAAAATGAGTATGACCATAGAACGTGGCGAAAAGGTCGCTATCATCGGTTGTAATGGGGTTGGTAAATCCACCCTTCTAAAAACGATGCTTGGTAAAATCGATCCGATCAATGGCAAGGTTGAACGTGGCGACTTCCTCTTCCCTTCTTATTTTGAACAGGAAGTAAAAGCAGGCGGCATTACACCGATTGATGAGGTTTGGAATGCCTTCCCATCCATGGATCAAAATCAAGTGCGTGCCGCTCTTGCCCGCTGTGGTTTGAAAAATGATCACATCTCTCGTCCAATGAATCAGCTAAGCGGTGGAGAACAAGCCAAGGTCCGACTTTGTAAGTTGATGATGAATGAAAGTAACTGGATCCTATTCGACGAGCCGACCAATCACCTTGATATTGATGCCAAGGCAGAACTAAAACGTGCTTTAAAAGAATACAAAGGAACTGTCGTCCTTGTCTGCCACGAACCAGACTTTTATGAAGATTGGGTAACAAAAGTATGGAATGTTGAAGAATGGTCACAACAGACAGTGTAAAGAAATATTGTTTAATTCCCCCTGCTCTAGCGGCAGGGGTTTTTT
This sequence comes from Bacillus sp. AFS031507, assembly GCF_002584635.1. Classification (NCBI taxonomy): domain Bacteria; kingdom Bacillati; phylum Bacillota; class Bacilli; order Caryophanales; family Bacillaceae; genus Bacillus; species Bacillus sp. AFS031507. The sequence continues at coordinate 31,507 of NZ_NUOW01000051.1, read as the reverse complement.
TATATTTTCATTACCTAACACCCTTCAATCTATATAACCGATGGATTTTTATTGAACAAATAGATAATTTGAATTTATTTTTACATATACCTCTCCTATAATATATAGGGTTAAGCAATTCTAAGTTATTTAAAATATACTATAGAGGTGTAAATTTTAATGAAAAAATGGATATCTGTCATTATGCTTGCTATACTTGTATTTTCGTTAGCTGCATGTGGCCAAAGTGATGAAAAAACAAATGAAGGTAAGAAAGAAACGACAACGAATGAAGTATTTAAAATTGGGGCAATTCCTGACCAAAATGCCGCCGATTTAGATAAAGGGATGACTGCCGTAGCTAAATACCTAAGCGAAAAGACTGGTATGAAAGTTGAATTTGTCCCGTCTGTTGATTATGCTGCACTAGTCACTGGTTTTCAACGCGGTGAAATTCATATGGCTTGGTTTGGCGGATTAACAAGTGTACAAGCCAGGAACCTTGTCCCTGAAGCAGAATCGATAGTACAACGACCACGTGACGCGGAATTCCATTCCGTATTTATCACCCAAACATCAGAAAATATTAATAAGCTTGAAGATCTAAAAGGAAAGTCATTCACTTTTGGCAGTGAAAGCTCAACATCTGGTCATTTAATGCCACGTTACTATTTATCAGAGGCTGGAATTGATGCCAATACAGACTTTGACGGCAAACCTAATTTCTCCGGTTCCCATGATACAACCTACAAATTAATTGAATCCGGTGCCTTTAAAGCGGGTGCACTAAATGAAGCAGTTTGGGAAGCAGCTGTAAAAGAAGGCAAAGTTGATACGAAAAAAGTTAAAGTATTCTATACAACTCCTGCTTACTACGACTATAACTGGACAATCAATAGCAATGTGGAGGAAGTCTTTGGTAAAGGTTCAAAGCAAAAAGTAAAAGACGCCCTTCTATCGATTACTGGCGAGCAAAAGGAAATTGCGGACTTATTCCAAACAGATAGCTTTGTGGAAACGAATAACGATAATTACAAAAAAATTGAACAAGTAGCAAAAGAATTACAGATTATTAAGTAGTAGGTGTCGTAGACATGACTTCAAAAATAATGATTGAAGCAAGAAATATATCGAAACACTTTGAGCGGAAGATAGCCATATCTTCCCTTTCTTTTTCTATTAAGCAAGGGGAATTGGTAGCGATAATTGGACCTAGCGGTGCAGGTAAAACAACGTTATTAAATTCAATTGCCGGCCTTGTGCCAATCCAAATTGGCGAGCTATTGATTGATAGAAAACCGATATCAGCCTATAAAAATGGGCATAAATTTGCAAAAAAGGTTGGTGTGATTCGTCAACAATTTGATTTGATTGGCTCAATCGCGGTTATCCATAATGTCCTGGCTGGCCGATTAGCTGATTGGGGACTTTTCAAATCCCTCTTGTCGTTACTTGTGCCACAAGAAAAAGAAATCGCCTTAAAAGCACTTGAAAGAGTGGGTCTTACTGATAAGATGTACGAAATTACCTCCACTTTATCTGGAGGCGAACAGCAGCGTGTCGCGATGGCGCGATTAATGGTCCAAAAACCTGAAGTAATTTTGGCTGACGAACCAGTTGCCTCCTTAGACCCTGCAAGAGCCGAAGATGTATTAGCTATGCTGATAAATATCGTTTCTGAGGAAAAACAAACGTTAATTGCCAGTTTGCATTCCGTCGAATATGCTCGTAAATATTTCACCAGAATCATCGCTCTTAAAAATGGTGAAATCCTTTTTGATTTGCCGACTGAAAAAGTAACGGATGATCTGTTAACCAACCTTTATCGACTAAAGGAGATAGGTTAAGATGTTGAGACGAAAATCAGTATTGGGTAGGTATAATCGCCTAATCCTTACATTACTATTGATGTCAGTTTTCGTATGGAGCTTATTTTCGATTCAATGGAATGACCACCTTTTCCATGCAGGCGGAATTCCGACGATACTGCAAATATTTGAAGGCCTAATTCAACCTGATTTGTCAGCAGAAGTATTGATCAACGGGCTCGAATCTGCCTGGATTACTCTTGCTTATGCTATTGCTGGAATGTCTCTTGCTGTAGTTTATGCACTGATTGTAGGGATTCTTGCATCTGGAACGTTAACCTCAGGCAGGGTTGCTCGTTTAACATCTAAAGTAATTTTTAGGGGTGTTTTAGGGTTTACTCGTTCGATTCATGAGTTAATATGGGCATGGCTTTTTGTTGCTGCTGTAGGTCTTTCCCCTTATGCGGCTATATTTGCTCTTGCTATTCCATATGGAGGAATTCTTGGCCGTATTTTTGCTGATATGTTAAATGATGTACCGGAGGAGCCCATCAAAGCATTAAAATCTACTGGTGCCTCAAGAATTCAAATCCTTATTTATGGCTACCTTCCATTGATTTGGGCAGATATGATCAGCTACACAATGTACCGTTTTGAGTGTGCGATTCGTTCTTCGGCCATTATGAGTTTTATCGGACTCGGAGGCTTAGGCTATCAAATTCAATTATCGCTCGCTGATTTGAAATATGATCAGGTATGGGCATATATATTTTTCCTGATTGCTCTCGTCTTGTTCGTGGATATATGGAGTAATTATGTTAGAAAAGGATTGACGGAACGAAAACGTCGGAACGGATTCAGTCCTGGATGGGGGTCCACCCTATTCACCATGCTATTAATCATCGGTTCATGGATATTTATTACCATAGGTGAGAATGCTGAGTTATTTGAATTGCTGTCGGATAAAAATATCGAGTATGCGAAGAAGTTTTTTGGCAGCCTATTAGGTTTAAATGATAAGCATCCTGCTTTCCTAAATGCTGAAAGCTGGTCTGCCGCATTAAAGCTCACTCTTGAAACACTGGAAATGAGTATCATGGCCATCGGATTTGCGACGGTTGCTGCCTTTTTAACTGTTATTCCAGCAGCTAGAAATATAGCAAATGGAAGTTTAACTTCATCAAAGAGATGGTATAGTTGGATTCTTTATGGATTCGTCCGAATCACTTATATCTTTTCACGTGCCGTTCCTGAGTTGGTTTGGGCAATGTTGATTATTTTTATTTTTAAACCAGGGTTATTGCCAGGAGCAATCGCACTTGCACTCCATAACTTTGGGATACTCGGTAAGCTTTGGGCCGAGGTAATTGAGGATATGGACCCTCGACCAATCCGTAATTTAGCATCCGCAGGTGCCTCCAAAATCCAGATCTTCTTCTACGGGATCTTGCCAAGTGTCTTACCTAGATTTCTTACCTATATTTTATATCGTTGGGAAGTCATTATGAGGACAACGATAGTTGTCGGTTTTGTCGGTGCAGGCGGCCTTGGAATGGAGTTTAAGCTCGCGATGAGTTATTTCCACTATACTGAAATCACCCTGTTACTTCTTTGTTATATGATTCTCGTCGTCATCGCTGACTTTGCTTCAGAAAGTACGAGAAAGGCAGTAAAATAAGATGCTCGCAAAGAACTATTCAATGGTATCCACAATAAAAAGAACACCGTTCCTTCGAAAGGAACGGTGTTCTTTTAGTATTAATCATTGATATCCGTTTGACATGCTCTGCTAGCTAATCGCTATCAAACTTCTAAGTATCTGATATGATCCAATTTAGCCTGTGTTATCAACCCTAACTGCATACTATTTCCATCAAAGGAAATAATTGATGAATGAGGCTTGTATTTCTACGAACATTTCAATTATCCTATTGATAGGAAGAAGTAAGTAATATCAACGACTTCAAAAGTCATCAAGGGGTGAAAATTCTTTGCAAACTAAGTCCGCTTTACCGATTTTATTTATAGTTATGTTTTTGGTGATGGTGGGATTTGGAATTATCATTCCAGTGTTACCTTTCTATGCTGAAGAAATTGGAGCGAATCCAACCGAATTAGGATTATTAATGGCAGTTTATTCGCTCATGCAGCTCATTTTCGCTCCGATATGGGGGCAAGTTTCCGACCGAATTGGGCGGAAGCCAGTCATGATGATTGGAATTGCAGGTCTTGGTCTCTCTTTTCTAATTCAAGCATTGTCTACGGAGCTTTGGATGTTATTTGCGGCAAGAATTATCGGTGGCATTCTTTCCTCTGCCAATATGCCAACAGCCATGGCATATGTTGCAGATATCACCACGGAAGAAAATCGCGGCAAAGGAATGGGGATAATTGGTGCAGCAACCGGCTTAGGCTTTGTTTTTGGTCCGGCAATCGGTGGGATTTTCTCAAAATTTAGCTTGAATATGCCCTTTTATCTTGCAAGTGGATCTTCGTTCATCACCTTAATTCTTGTTTTTATTTTGCTAAAAGAATCAAAACAGAAAAAAGAATCGGTTAGCAAAGAAAAACCCTCTTTTGGGAAGGCGTTTAGTGGTACTGTTACCGTACTATATTTGGTGCAATTATTAATTTCCTTATCACTTTCTGGTTTGGAAGCAACGTTTGCCTACTTTGCCGCTAAAAAGGCAGATTTGGGCGCCACTCAACTTGGATACATTTTTATGATCATGGGGTTTGCAAGTGCGATCGTCCAAGGTGGTCTGGTCGGTAGATTGACCAAGAAATACGGTGAAAAGGTTGTAATTCAGTGCGGAATCATTGTTTCTGCACTTGGATTTGGTTTGATTTTATTAGTAAATAGTTTTGCAACTGCAGCCATTTTTTTAACTATTTTTGGACTAGGAAATGGCGTAATTCGTCCTAGTGTTTCTTCACTAATTACGAAGACGTCAACGGCAGGTTATGGAAGTTCAACTGGGCTTTTATCATCCTTTGATTCTCTAGGCAGGATTATTGGGCCGCCACTTGGAGGATGGCTGTTTTCGATGGCAATGGGCCTCCCTTATATCTCAGGTGCGATTATTTCAATTGCAGCATTTATCCTATTTCTACTTTTTCGCCCACAGATCGATACCGTGAAAATAACAAATATTCAAAACTAATCAATTGGAATATGTTTTTAGGACATGCATAAAATGGGTTACGAGGATGTAAGTAAAAAGGAGCCCAGTTTATGAAATTAAAAAACGTTCTATGTATTTGTCTCCTGTTGGTAACCTTAGGATTTGCAGCTTATCTTGATTCACCCTACTCATTTATTAATAAAGACTATGCCTATTCTGCCGATCAACCTGTGATGGCACAGCCAGTAGAAGTTGAGCCTTCTAACGATATTCCAGTATTGGAGGAAAAACTAGAGAAAATCGAAAAAGTAGATGGCTATATCGTAGAAACGTACCAGGAGTATGAGGTATATAAAGACAAAGATGGGAATGTACTAAAGAGTGAGCCTACTGGAAAAACAGATACGCTGCAATATTGGGATGATGATCAACAATAAAGACCGCTAATGTCAGCGGTCTTTGTTGTTGAGAAGATTTATCGCTTTTCCAAATCCGTGGATATAGGTTTAGTAAAAGTTAAGTACTCAAACAAATGGAATAAGGCAAGGTGAGGTATCCTGCAAAAGTTAATGGCTATTTTAATTGGGAGCCTATTAATAGGGATTGGGGTTAATGCATTTTTAATCCCTCATCATTTACTAGATGGCGGGATCATCGGCATATCACTCATTCTCCATTATTATTTCGATTTTCAAACGGGCTTATGTGTAATTTTATTTAGTATGCCTCTGTGTATCTATGCATGGTTCCGAGAACGGAACTACTTTTACAGTAGCTTTCATGGTCTAATGGTTTCCTCATTTTTTATTGATATACTGGCTCCTTTACAAAATCATTTTCCACTCCCTATTATTATTAGTGCAATAATCGGTGGAACACTAGGCGGACTGGGTGTTGGATTAATGCTTCGCTATCAGACAAGCACAGCAGGTACAGAATTGTTAGCGCATTTCTTAGCAAAATCCTTTTCTTTTAATATCGGAGTCATTATCTTGGTTGTCGATGGTTTAGTCTTATTATCAGGGTTTAGAGTGCTCGGATCACAAAGTTTCTTCTATTCCATACTAACTATACTTTCTTTTGGATTCATCACATCATTACTGGTAAAAAATTATAAAAGTGATGCATTTTGATTAATAAGTTCATTTTTCAGAAGGTATGCTGGTTTGTTATTTGAGATTGAAGTTATTTTTTTATCAACTTTGTCATAATCTTTTCATTTCATCTTTCCGTATATTTTTTCCGCGTAACTTCCAAATCGTACATTTGTATTTTTTCTTCTTTGTTCCATTACTTTTTCAAACTGCAGCTGTTTACGCGTTAATTTTTCTTGCAACCTAGCGATTTCTTCGTCATCGGTTGCGACAGAGATTAAATCATTTAAGGTGATCAATTCTTTTCTTAAATCAACTTGATCTGAAATGTACCCAGCATTCTTAAGCATGCGGTAGCCCATTTTCATTTCAGCGCTCATCCCTGGCAGTTCATCACTTAAATCCAATGGTTTTCCCATTCCAGGTAGATTTTCAAACTCCTTATTTTTTATCGCTTCTTTTATTTTATCTTCTGCAATTCTTGAAAATAGGTCCATGACAAGTCCCCCCTTTTTATTTTTATTTTACCCTATGTAAATGTTATACGGAATGACAAAACAAACAACAACATGATTCGATTTTTATCTGATTGATAAAAAGACTCTAATCAAAATATATTGCTTAAAACAAATTCAACTTTCCTCTAAACAGAACAAATGTTTTATAGTATATTAAATATGTTGTGGTGTTTTGTAAAATACCATAAATAACATATAGAGGTGAAATAAAAGTGAACGGAACGGCACATGCAGCAATAGGAGCAGCAACAGGTTTTATAGTTGCGAACACTTTCCATACCTCCCCTTCAACCACACTCTTTCTAGTCGGATTAGGTGGTATTTCAGGCTTAATCCCCGATCTCGATATAGACGGGAAGCTTCGGGGCAAAATCACCTTATCTCATAAGGTGATTCGGATAGTGGGACAGTTAATTGGAATACTGATGGTCTTTTATAGTTTTTATGAAGGAACTACTCGTGAGAAGTGGATTGGTTTAGGAATTGGAATGGGGTTGATGATTGCAGCCTCATTGATCAAGCAAAAGCACATGTTAACGATCACAGGAATCGGTGTAATTGCAGGCGGATTCTCCTTAACAGAAATTTGGTTAATACTGCTTGGGATTTATATCTTAATCGCGTCTCTAGTATCACACCGAAGCTATACCCATTCCATATTAGGGGTTGTTTTCTTCGGAATTATTGCTTCTAAATTAGAAAGATCCCTAGGAATTGACGGCGTTTTCTACACCTGTCTTGCTGGATACATAAGTCATTTGATTGCAGATTTTAAAATCTTACCGTTCAATAAACGGGGGATTAAGCTTTTTTTACCTGTTTCATCGAAAGAAATTTAATAAAGTAGCATTAAATTTTTTTCGTATATCAGGTTATTTAGTAATAATTATATTTTGAAGAAAGTACCCATGCCTTTCATTGTGTTCGCCAGATATTTATGGTTGATCTTTTTTAGTACTTAAATTACTCATGGCTAATAAATATAACGTATTCCAGATTTTTCGTTAGACGAACTAATAGAATAAGAGTATAGTAGTCTCCATGAGTCTTGGATTATAGGAGGCCTTTTATGTTTGGTATATCCTTACCGCAATCTTTTTTACAGATGAATACCATTTTTATTTCGATCTTAATTGAAGCCCTGCCATTCGTGACATTAGGTGTACTAATTTCAGGGATCATTCAAATATTTGTAACCGAGGAAATGATTGCAAAAATCATGCCTAAAAATAAAGTACTAGCTGTAATCTTTGCTAGTTTCTTAGGTATTCTATTCCCTTCATGTGAATGTGGGATTGTGCCTATCGTTAGCAGGCTTGTTTCAAAAGGAGTTCCGATTTCAGCGGGGATTGCATTTATGCTGACAGCTCCGATCATCAATCCAGTTGTCTTATTTGCAACTTTTATTGCATTCGGCAGTGACTGGAAGATGGCGTTATACCGTGCGTTGGGAGCAATCATTGTAGCTATTGTAGTAGGGATTTTGATCGCTTTTCGATATAAAGGGAGCCCTTTTAAAGAGCATTTCCATATTCATCATTCTGATGGAAAATCGACCCCATTTTTCAAAAAGATCTGGTTGACCTTGGAACATGCTGTTGAAGAATTTTTCTCCATGGGTAAATATTTAATTATCGGGTCACTAATTGCCGCAGCCGTTCAAACATATATTAAGACATCGACTCTTGTTTCGATTGGTCAGGGACAAGCATCATCTTCCATCGTGATGATGACTCTCTCTTTTATTCTTTCTCTTTGCTCCGAAGCAGATGCATTTATCGCTTCATCTTTTAGAACGACATTTTCAACTGGTTCATTATTAGCGTTTCTTGTGTTTGGGCCAATGGTGGATATAAAAAATTTAATGATGATGCTTGCAACGTTTAAAAAGCGGCTAGTTTTTATGATTGTTTCTACCGTTTTCGCTGTTGTATTTGTATACTCTTTGTTGTTTTAAGGAGTGGGAACTATGATAAGAAGCTTAATATTAATTGGTTTTACTTATTTAATCTTTCAAATGCATCTTACAGGGGATATTAATAAATATATCAACATGAAATATTCTTATCTTTCTGCAACTGCTGGTTATGCTTTACTTGTATTAACGATTGTCCAAATCTTTATGCTCAGTAAAGGCGAGTCAAAAGATGCTGGCTGTGATCATGATCATTGTGGGCATAATCATTCAAAAGAGAATAAATGGTATAAAAAAGTTTTCATATATCCAATTTTCGCCTTTCCAATTATTTCAGGATTATTTTTTCCAATTGCAACACTTGATTCAAATATTGTAAAAGCAAAAGGATTTCATTTTCCCATTTACGATGAAGGAAAAGGCGATTCCTTTATGCAACAGCAATTTTTGCGACCAGATACAAGTGTGTATTATGGGAAAGAAGATTATGATGTGTTAATGAAAAAGGAAAAGAAAAAGTATGTAAATAAAGAAACGATTGTCTTGAATGATAAGAATTATTTAAAAGGTATGGAAACTATTTATAACTTCCCTGGTGATTTTCTTGGAAAAGAAATCGAGTTTAAAGGTTTTGTTTTCAATGATTCAGAAACAATAAATAAGAACCAGATATTTGTGTTCCGCTTTGGTGTGATCCATTGTATTGCAGATTCAGGTGTCTTCGGATTGTTAGTTGAAATGCCTGATGGCAAGAAATTTAAAAACGATGAATGGGTAACTGTAAAAGGAAAAATATCAACAATCTATTATCAACCTTTTAAAACAAACATTCCCTATTTAAAGGTAGAAGATTGGTCGACTACTTCTGCTCCTAAAGAAGAGTATGTTTTTAGAGGATATTAAAAGAGCCACCGAATTCGGTGGCTCTTTCTACTTGAAAACCTGAATTCAGAACGACAACTTGAATTCAGGTTTGACCTTTTTGTGATTTTTCGTTCGAGGAATATTACTCTAAAATAGATGGTTTTAGTGCCTCAAGATTGTTTTTCATAACATCAATAAAGTCTAAACCTTTTTCTTGCTCTTCTTTAGTTAATCCTTCTAATGGATTTAAAACTTCAGTTGTAGCACCTATTTCATTAGCTAATGTCTGAGCCACTTTAGAAGAAGTAAGTCCCTCAAAATAAATTACCTTTACATTTTTCTTCTTCGTTACTTCTGCTAATTCCTTCAATTTCCCTAGGGTTGGTTCTACATCTGGGGATAATCCAGCTATCGGAATTTGAGTTAACCCGTATTGTTTTGCTAAATATCCAAATGCTGCATGTTGTGTTACAAATTCTTTTTTCTTCGCCTTATCAATTGTCTCCTTGTACAAGTGATCTAAATCAGCAAGTTGGGATTTAAAATTCTCTGCATTCCTTTCATACTGATTTTTATTGTTTGAATCTAGCTTTTCAATTGCTTTAGCAATTGTGTCGACCTCTTGCTGGGCTAACACGGGTGAAAGCCAAACATGGGGGTCTTTTGAAGATGCATGATCAGAATGATGTTCCTCCTCTGATTCTAATGCATTCATCAATTCAATCCCTTTTGAAGCTTCTACAACAGTTAAATTTGAATCATTAATACTCTTTAATACTTTTTCAGTCCAGCTTTCAAAGTATCGGCTATTGTATATAAACATATCTGCATCTTGAATTTTTGCCATATCTTTTGCAGTTGGCTCCCAGTCATGTGGTTCTGCACCGTTCGGAATTAATAACTCAACATTTGCTGAATTGCCAGCCACTTTTTGGGTAAAATAATACATTGGATAAAACGTGGTGACAATTTGTAATTTTTTTGTACCTCCACTACCTTTTTCTCCTTTTGTCTGAACGGCATTGGAACAGCCGCTTATCATCATAAGAAAAATAATTAAAGCGCATATAAGTCTTTTCATGATCTTTTTTCCTCTCCATACTAGTTTTTAATTAGGAATTATTACGATTTAAAACGAATAATTATTCCATATAATATTAGTTTATTAGATTTAACAAATCGTAATCGTTACGAATTGTATCTTATAACGATTCATTCTTTATGTCAATATGAAATTTAATGAAATATTCTCAGATAAGTGCATATCAATATGAATGGGATGATAGATTTGAGGAGGTAATTTGCTATGGCCTATTTAAATAAGCTGCTAAAGGATATCATTTGTATTCTATTATTTGGTTTATTCTTGATTCTCTTTCTTTTTGCTGAGGAAATTAAAAATATCTCTTTTTTTAATAGAATCCCAAGTTCTTTTTTTAATATCAATACGATTTTCCTGAGTATTATTTTAGAAGCTATTCCTTTTATTTTGTTAGGAGTATTTGTATCAGCCATTATTCAATCATTTGTATCTGAAAATGCAATTCGAAAGATGTTACCTCGTAATGCCTATTTAGCCGTAATACCCGCTGCATTGCTGGGAATAATCTTTCCCATTTGTGAATGTGCCATCGTTCCTGTGGTTCGCAGGTTAATAAAGAAAGGCATGCCATCCCACGTAGGCGTTGTGTTTATGCTTAGTGCTCCGATCTTAAACCCTGTCGTCTATGCGTCTACCTACTTTGCTTTTAAGAGTACACCCTATATTGCCAATGCCAGGATGGTTGTAGGATTTATTAGTTCAATCATTATTGGATTAATCATTTACCGACGATTTAAGGGGGAAAATATTCTTAAAACAGTTAATGATGGTCCTCATGATGACCATCATCACCACCATACAAAAGGAAATAAACTTTTAGAAACCTTATATCATGCAAGTGATGAATTATTTGATACTGGAAAATATTTATTCATAGGAGCCTTCCTTGCAAGTTTATTTCAGACTTTTTTAGATCGCAATGTTCTCTTATCCATTGGGACAAGCACAAACTTAGCACCAGTGGTTATGATGGGGTTTGGCTATGTCCTTTCGGTGTGTTCTTCAGCGGATGCCTTTGTTGCTTCTTCATTCGGTTCTACCTTTACGGAAGGATCAATCCTTGCTTTTCTAGTCTTCGGCCCAATGATTGATATTAAAAACACTTTAATGTTGTTCGGGTATTTTAAGAAACGGTTTGTACTTTTCTTACTAATAGTAACTCCAGTTGTCGTCTATTTGTCCGTCTATATATTTCAGCTATTTTTTATTTAGGAGATGCTTTTATGAAGAAGACAAATGAAGTCTATAATTTCTCCTTCCATCACCTTATTAGGGGAATCATATTAATTGGATTTATGTTGCTTCTATTTAAATTACTTCTAACCGGTAATATTACACTTCTGATTGCACCGAAAATGATTCGTTTTCTTTACTTTACTTTATTTGTCTTACTTATTCTGGGTGTTCTTTTGGTTATCCGAGGAACTTCGGATCATAAACATTCTTATCATTGTGATTGTGACGGGAATCATTCTTATCCTACTTCAACAGGTAAAAGTCTATTCCTTTATTTATTATTTGTTATTCCTATAAGCACGGGCTTTCTTTTTGCAAACAATGTGCTGGATAGCTCCGTGGCGATGAACAGAACCATTAAACTTGGATCAAATTCTCAAGATACAAATCAAATCAAGACGGTTAAAAACAATAATAAACCGGAAAAATTAAATTCTACAAATAATAAGAATAAATCGAATTCCACGTCAAATACCAATGACTATCTCGATAATCAACCTGAGCCATTAACAGTAAAGGAATACGACAATTTAAAAAATGACTTGTTAAAGTCAAAGATAATAAATATTAATGATCAGCTTTATGTTCCAATGATGAGTATCATCCAAGATAATCTACCAAGTATGATTGGTAAAACGGTTTCAACAAAAGGATTTGTTTATAGGGAAAAGAATTTCATGCAAAATCAAATCATAGTTGCGCGATTTGGAATTTCTTGTTGTGTTGCAGATGCTTCAGTCTATGGAATTATGGCAAGTGGTAATTTAGCAGCCTTACCGAAAGATAAATGGGTACAAGTAACTGGTTTAATTGGGCAAACCCAATATGATGGTGGTACGATCCCTATGATAAAAATAAAGCAGATTTCAAAAATTGCTGCTCCAAAGCAGCCTTATGTATTTGATGTTGGAGTGAAGATTGATTAAACACAAAAAAAGAGACTCACTGTCTCTTTTTTTGTGTTGAGAATAATTAATAATAAAAAATTTCCAGTGATTTTTATTTATTTCCTGGTGCAGGTTGGTCCACACCTCTTATATGGTGCTTATGCCCATCATTTTCTGTAGCATAAAAATCATAATGATGTACATGCATTCCATTTCCTACCGGAATAGCTGGACCGGAATATGCCTTATAATAATGGGTATGGCCATTTTCGAAAACAACATATCCCTCTGTAAAATGAATATGGTTTTGATCCTGAGTCTGGATTGGAGGCGAAGTAACATCTAAACACTGATGGACATGACCTGCAGCCACAGAAGTATAATCAACCGAACCATGATTATGGTTAGCCACAAACCCCTGAACAAAATCATCTTTACTTACCTTACTCACGTCCTCACCTCAGTTAATTTTTTTGGCTAATTTCGTTGTTTTATAGATTTTGTGCACGATTTACTAGTTGCTCGGTTAGCGATTCAGATCTTCCTGCGAATGATTCTGGAGCATCTAACATCTGATTAAACTTGTCGTTATATACATGAACTGGAAGTTGCGGCTGATTTTGTATGATGAACCTCCTTTGCTGCTTTATTACTAATGATATTTACTTAATACTAGGAATATGTTTTGGACAACCAAAAACAAGATTTTATTTTTTAGACTTCAGCGGATTTATGGAAAAACAGGTACAAACCTAAAGCCTGTCTTAGTTGTTATACCTATACACTGCTGACATGGCTCTTGTTCCTTCGCTTCAAAAAAGTCTTACCGAAAACTGTCCCTACTAAGGTAACTGGTTTGTCACTCCCTTCTTATCATCCTCTTAAGCCAAGTTCAATGAAACATGGTTCTGAGGAGGAACGTTCAAGGTTTATGCGCAACGTCCTACTATTTGTATTTGCTGTCCGTGTCAGCCTCTTTGTCGCTTCGTTTCTGGGCATTCCAGTCCCGCTTATGGCTGTTATTGGTTCGCTTGTCTTTTAAGATGGAGATGGGCTTATTTACATTTTAAATAAGATTCTCATTACTTTACAAAAGATTAACATGGAATCCATTATTTCTTCGTATTAACAGCATAAAATGTAACTATAGCGATACCTATTCAATAGCTCTTCTTATAAGTACATTTTCTGACTAGGAGGAAGTTGCATGTATAGTTTTCTAAATTTTCTGTTCTTAATGTATATCTCGGTTGCCTTTATAAGAATTTTTTATTACTCTTTCTTTAAAACAAAATCGAATAAACATTGATTGCTACACCCAATCATTATCCATCAACTTATCCACAAAGTTATCTATTCATTTCATGTCCTTCCCCTAAAATTACGCACCTGTGCCTATGTAGACTCTGTATATTTCCAACGGACTAATAAACACAAAAAATAAGGAAACCCTTTTGGGTCTCCTACAATGGAAATAAACTAGGTTTGTTCTAATCTAAACTAATTGGAACATATCCTCAAATACTTCGTTCCAATTTTTTGTTTTAGCAAGTGTCTTACGTCTAAGGATATAGTTTTCGTGATTTTTGATGCTCTCTAAATGTTCACATGCACTGATAAATTGGCTAGAATCATTGGTATCTAAAAGAGCATATACAGACTGCTCAGCATATTTTTTAGTAGATGGCAAATGCATGCCAATTACAGACTTCCCCGCTGCTAGAAATTCAAATAACTTTAATGGAAAGACCGCTTGGTTATACCGAGATGACTTGTAGGGCATAATTCCAATATCTATTAAGTTCATATATTTTGGAACCTCGGAAGGAGCGACACTTCCAGTCCATAAAACATTCCGCTCAGTTAATAAATTTTTAAATTTAGGATGATCATTGGTACCATCTGGACCCACAAACAGAAAAATCCACTCACGCTTTTTTTGTGCTACTTCCTGGATCAAATCAAAATCCAGCTTAGGTTTAATTCCCCCGATAAAGCCTAAAACCGTTCCGTCAAAATGATCAGGTAGAATATGATCCATTTTTGTCGGATAGTTTGCAAACCTATCAAATTCCACCCCATTTTCAAAGGTAAACACCTTTTCTTCAGTACCTAATTTTTCTATGATTCTTGTACGTAAATAATCAGAGGTACAAAAAATCACATCTGCCCTATTAATAATCCGCTCTTCTGCAATTGATATGATATTTTTTCTAAAATTGGATAGGATAGAGTTTTTCCCATTGATAGGAGAGGTCCATAAATCACTGCAATCATAAACCACTTTATTCCAAGAAAAAAGGTTAGAAAGTGTTGGGAATCCAGGAAAGGTATACCATAAATTAACAATATACCTTTCCTTAGCTTTTTTTAAATATAATAGTAATGGCTGCAATTTTATTTTATGAAATGCATCGATATAGCGGCCAAACCGAAACACTTTTTGTGGAAACAAATCTTGGATGGTCCACTGATATATTCCATTTGATAATCTTTTATTGTGCTTTTCTTTTTGGTTTGGTGTTGGACATAACCAGATTACTTCCTTTGTTTCAGGATGATTTTGCAAATATTCTGCAAGCCGATGTCTACGATACCGAAGTTGATCTTGATCCCACTCACCTGTTGCCACAATGATATGTATGCTTTTCATTTGTCCCATCCCTTTCTAGATCCTTTTAACAACCGCATGCAAGGCATAATGAGAAAAACACCAAAATGCTTTTATAAGGTTTAGCTTTTCAACCTTGCGATACACAAACCAATTCATTTTTGCAGCTTTCCACTTGTTTCTCGAAATGGAAGGATTTCCTATCCGGTACTCGGCCAAATTTTCATTTAACCCGTATGCAATAATGCCCTTTTTTAAAATGGCAAGCCAGGTGGCTAAATCCTGTCGTGTTCGTATGTTAGGCATTTGAATTTGACCGACAATGCTTCGATCTATCATTACTGTCAAACATCCTATTATAGTATTCTTTAACATATCATTGTACGAAACCTGCTTGGGAGCTCCTATCCGTTTGTTCAATTGTACTCCTTCATTTGATACAAATTCGTAGCCTGTAAACGTAAAAGCATAATCGTTTGTTAGCATAAAATTAAGCTGTTTTTCCAATTTTTCTGGTTTCCAGCAATCATCACTATCAAGAAATGCTACAAATCTGCCCTTTGCATGCTGCAAAGCAATGTTTCTTGCAACAGCAGCCCCACCATTCTGATTTAAATAAATAACATGTATTCTTTCATCTATTTTTTCATAGAATTTTAATTTATCTGGTGTATCGTCAGTAGAACAATCATCTACAATAACCATTTCCCAGTTTTGAAAGGTTTGCTTTCGAACTGAATCAATTGTATGTTCTATAAACAAATTGGCATTATATGAAGGTGTTATAATTGAGATCAGTGGCTGCTGTGGACCCATAAAAAAACCTCCTATTCATATGACCCTTCCCGGAAAATTACGGGGAAAACTATCCAGAAAAAGCCTAGTGTTACGCCCAATAACACCCCTAAAACCGCTCTCTCTTTTGAGTTGAAGGCTCTATTTTCAGTATTACTTGCATTTTCATCTGCTTTTTTTAGTAATAAAGCCGGTTTAATTTCATCTAGAGCTGTCTTCTGTTCATATAAGAATCGCTGATCTACTAATGCCTCTGGACCTACTTTTTCATTGTTTAATGATTCAATAGATTCCTGAATGATTTTCTGTTTTTGTTGGAACTTAGCTTGGTCATTGGCCATAAAGGCGCTTATGATTTCGTTAAGAACCTTAGCAGCGCTTTCTTTCGAATGATCGGAATACGAAAGTGTTATCATGTTATCCGTTCCTGCTGTTACATTTAATTTCGTCCTTATTTCGTCATACTTTTCTTCCCATAGATCCGCAAAATGTTCTTTATAAAACCGGGCGCTAGTTAACAAAATAATGACACTTTTAGGATTATTTAACTCTGGGTATTTGTAGTTTCCAAGGGTAAGGGATGCTTCTACTGTATAACTTGATTCCTCTTTTCCTACCGGCAGCCACCACCCCATCACACCAAGCAAAACGGTTGTTGCTAATATTATTAGGATGTATTTGTTCATTCTGTCTTTTAAAGCTTGAATCATTTGTCCCATTTGAACCTTGCTCCTTAATAGGAATTTTCCACATTGTGTTGATTTTTCTTGCCTGTCAATACCGAAACAATAGAAATAACTAATCCAAGAAATACCCAATGAAAATATAAGTTACTAACGGAACTTGGACTGATACTTGAAACTAGAAATCCAATAGAGCCCATCATACACGCTTCAAGTAACCCTTTATGGTTCCGGTTGGTACATTCTTTATAAAATTTATAGAGACTTACGAAAAGATAAGCATACATGGTTACATAACCAAGCAAAATTATTACTCCAAAATTACCCATTATTTCGGCCAGCCAATTATGCACTTCTACCACATGATTTGTTGCATAGATGGACTCGTTTTTTAAATAGAATGGGATATTGCCAGCACCAACCCCAAATCCAAATGTTTCTAATGAAAAGTGAAGGGTATTTCTCAGTAAATTTAATCTCGCTAAATTAGATGGAAGCAGTTCATTACTTGGATAAAAGGTTGCAGCGCTAAACAAACGCTCAAACATATTGATAAACCTGCCGAAAAATACGATTACACAAAATAGGAAAACTGTTGAACCGATAATGGCTGCCACTTTCTTTAAAAATCTCGGAAGAAGGATAAACATATAAACGATTATGCCGATCATGACTCCAAGCAAACTAGCGCGTGATTCCGTCAAATAGATCAAATACACGCATAAAATCGAAAGTATACAACTTGTTGTTTTCAAAAATACTAGTTTACTATTTTTTGTTAAAGATAGATAAAAAAAGAATGATATGGTAAGAAACGTGGCAAAATCATTTTGATTAAAGAAAACAGATGTTGGATATGACAACTTATACTCAGAGCCTCCGTATAAAGTTGATGTAGGCAGCTGGATGTGTGCAAAATGATTTATTAATCCAATCACCAATAAAATGGCTGTCATAAACATCCAAATTCCATAAAACAGAACCAAATTGATCATTTTCCTGAAAGTAAAAACTGCCAGAAAAACAAACGATATTCCCATACCCAAAAGAATTAATGACTTAATGCCTTCTATTATGGACTTTGCCCATAGTAGTGAAACCGCTCCATAGGCCATCCAAAACAATAGAAAAAAGAGAACACCTTTTATATGTACCTCATTCCAATATTGCGGAAGATTCTTTTCCTTCATAGCTTGAAAGATAAAGAGCATAACCGCAGCTATCAGGAACAAGCGATACAAAAATAAACTAAAAAATCCAATATGAATGTGTAAAACCGATTGATTCAGAAAAGTTGTCATGACAAAAATGTACATAACGCAAGCTGATACATCTGTTGCCTGTTTAACTAGTGGATTACTTTGCATCAAACTTCCTTCTCCTTTTTCACATTAACTATTTACTAGCTGCAATTGATAAGCTTTGTTTGAGAACTGGAGAGTCTCTTGTAATCCTTCGAATAGTGTCATAGAGGGCTCCCAATTCAGTATTGTTTTTGTTTCTTCATTGGCAAGAATACTATGACGTATATCGCCTGAACGCTCCTGTTTATAGATTGGAGATAAATTCGAACCAGTAGCTTCTTTCATCGTTTCGAACAATTCATTGATGGAAATGCATGATCCTGATGACACATGGACATTAATATTTTCCTTTGCATTAAGCGCCTTTACATTTGCAGATGCCACATCTTTAACAAAAATAAAATCCCTCGTTTGCTCTCCATCTCCATATATAACGGGTGCTCTATTCTCAGTAAGTTGATTTGAAAAAATAGCTACTACTCCACCTTCACCCTTTGAGTCTTGTCTTGGACCATATACATTGCTGTAGCGCAAAATACTATATGGCAGTTGATACAGTTTACTCGACATTTTCAAATAATTTTCAACTGATAACTTTGTAAGACCATATGGTGACTCAGGCTGCGTTGGGTGAGCGATCGTCAGAGGCAATTCCATAGGGTTTCCATATACAGCTGCGGATGAAGCAAAAACAACTCTTTTCACCTTTGATTTAATCGCAGCTTTAATAATGTGAAGAGATCCCCTAATATTTACTTTTTCATCAAATAGAATGTCCCTGACAGACTCTGCCACACTTACTTGTGCGGCTTGATGGATAATATAATCTGGACATAGGGAAACAATTAATTCAATAACACTTGGATCGGTAATGTCGTAATTAATGACTTCAATAGGTAAATGCTCGATGTTTTCTCTTCGACCAGTTGAAAAATTATCAATAACCGAAACTTTGAAATCTTTTCGAAGCAATTCCTCTACTATATGGGAGCCAATAAACCCTGCGCCGCCTGTGACAATCACTTTACTCATCAAAAACCCTCCTATATTACCTTTGATATGACTGATTCCGATTGAATAGCTGGTCTCCCAATCGAAAGGTACGTAAATCCAAGACCTTTCATCATCTCTAAATCAAAGAGATTCCGCCCATCAACAATCAGAGGCTGCTTCATTAATTGTTTGACTAATGGTAAATCCAATTTTTTTACGTCCATCCAGTCTGTTAAGATCATACACGCATCTGAATCATTGATAGTTTCATATATATCTTCTGAATAGATGCACTGGTAACCGATCTGTTTTTTTGCTTCTACAATCGCGATTGGATCATATGCCTTAACGATCGCACCCTGCTCTGTTAAGTAAGGAATAATATCCATTGCTGGAGAAGACCTAATATCATCTGTATCAGGCTTAAACGCTAATCCAAGAACACTTATTGTTTTCCCTTTCAAAGAACCTAATTTAAGTAACAATTTATTCACTAATTGCACCCTTTGCCCTTCGTTTGTTTCAATAACCGCTTTGATTAATTTAAAATCGTATCCACAATCCTCGGCAATATGCAGAAGTGCAGCGGTATCTTTTGGGAAACAGGAACCGCCAAATCCAACGCCTGCCTGTAAAAATTTATTACCAATCCGGCTATCTAAGCCAATTCCAGTGGATACTTTTGTTACGTCAGCACCGACACGTTCGCAAATATTAGCTATATCATTGATAAATGAAATCTTAGTAGCCAAAAAAGCATTGGCAGCATATTTAATTATTTCCGCCGTTTCTAAAGAGGCTTTCACAATATTTGCTGTAAACGGTTGATGTATTTCCGAAATTATTTGAAAAGCTTTTTCGCTTTTGGCCCCAATTACTGCACGCTCCATATTCATCGTATCCTGAATAGCTGTCCCTTCTCTTAAAAATTCAGGATTTGAAACAACATCAAAAGGTTGTTTTTCCTTGTTGAATTCATGAACAATAGTTTCAATTAATTTTCCAGTTCCAACGGGTACCGTACTTTTTGTGACAATCACCTTGTAATTATTTAAATTTTCACCAATGGATTTAGCGACTTGTTTTACATAGGTTAAGTCCGCTTTGCCTGATGATGTCATTGGGGTACCAACTGCAATAAAAATTACCTCAGCATCTCGAATCTCTTGACTTATATTAGCGCTAAAATTTAGCGTTCCCTTCCGTACATTTTTGTGGACCAGCTCTTTTAATCCAGGCTCATAAATAGGCATGATCCCCCGTATGAGGTCATTTATTTTCAGTTGATCAATATCACAGCAAGTAACTTGGTTTCCTGATTCAGCAAAACATGTGCCTGATACGAGACCAACATATCCAGTTCCAATGACAGCAATTTTTTTCATCTTTATCAATCCTCCTGATGATTTTTACTTGAAGAAAAGACTATTTAGTTACATAAATAGATTCTATCGTCCGTGTATAGACATCATTTAGCAATGCTCCATTGTGATCGGCATGATAGTTTTTTTGTATATTTTCATACAGTTGATCCTGAACCTCAGGAGTATATAGATTCCTACTTAGGATATCGTTTATACGATTTACTAGGCTTGATACCGACTTACTTTTTATTAAAAGTGGACAATGCTCCCCAAATAAATCCGGAACACCTCCTACTGCTGTACATATCACTGGTGTTTTCAAGGCTAATGCTTCAATGACTACAGTTGGCATCCCTTCTGTGTAAGACGGGAGGGCCAATACATCACTAGCAAACAAATAATCTTTTACACTTTCATTTTCAACCTGCCCTGTTAAGTACAATCTGCTATTAAAATCAGAATGCTGAAGTAATTTTTCTTTAGCGGGCCCATCTCCAACAAACACAAGAGCTACATCATTAGAAAGCCATCCAAGTGAATGAGCGAGTTCAAAAACACCTTTTGCTTTTGTTAACCTTCCTACAAAAACAACAATCTTCTTGTATTCTGGAAGGTTAAGACGTCTTCTTAGTTGAGTTTTGGTTTCGGTTGTTTGTTGAAATTTTGATAGATCAATCCCTATGGGGAGAACTATACTATCCCTACCTGCTAATTCTTTTGCCCTCTTTTTAAGACTCTCACCCACTGCTATTACTTGATTTGCCGCCTGTACAGTTTGTTTGAATGCTTTTTTTGCACTAGCACTAAAATTGGGATAAATATTTACATCACTACCATGTAACGTTAGTACCCAGGGCAGCTTTTTTTGTTCAGCAACAATTCTCGTTGCCCCTCCAGACGGCATGGCAAAATGTGCGTGAATTAAATCGGCCTCTATCTGATAATCCGACATTGTTTTTAATATGGAAGCTGCAATTCGTTTATCTGGCTGGGCCCATCTTAGTTGGCCAGGAAGAGCTAAATAGGACGGGCGATAGACCGTCACTCCTTTTCGGAGATACTGAAAAGGAATACCCTGATTAGCCCGATATTTCTTTCGCGCGTATCTGATCAAAACGGGATTCCGCGGTACAGGACAAATCACTGTAACCTCCACTCCTAGTCGTATCAATGCTTGAACCTGAGTCTCATGAAATACACCAAGACCAGGTTTTTCGTCACTAGGATATACACTTGTAATCCATAAAATCTTCATTAGGATTGCCCTCTTATTTGTTTTTTTACGATACTCAAGAAAAAATGGGGATACATCTTATACAAAAGCAAAATATAGACGACCGCACTTACGCCCACCGAAAAAATAAGTGGCCAAATGCTGGTTTGAGAAAAATAAAAGACAGAAATTTCTTTCATACAAAAGGCGATTGCTGTTATGAGCAAAGATAATAGGAATGGAATAGAAATGGTTTTCAGGTATTGCCGAAAACGCAGCTGTATCAACCAGTTTAAGAACCATCTCCCCACTAAGAAATTCACCAGGCTTACCCCTGCATAGGTCCAAGCTACAATTTCCAATTTATTCGTCATGACCGCTAGCCATAAAGAAACACCATAGAAAATAAGAACGCAGGCATCCCAATAAAATGCAAGATTGGCTTTTCCTTTTGCTAAAATTACAGATCCATTTGGATTCATTAAAACCCTTAGAATGCCTACGACTGCCATAATTTGCAAAACAGGAACAGCTTCCAGCCACTTCTGTCCAAAAATAGTTTGGATTAAAACATTTGACACCGCAGTCAAACCCATCAAGATGGGAAAAGAAACTAGACTTAAAAGCCTTGTCATGTGTAAGAATCCATCAGTTAATTCAACTTGATTTTGATGACTTTTCGAAAAAACCGGAAAAGCTACTCTTGTAATAATCGGATTGATCTTTAATACCGGAATGGTTACGATTTGATAGGCAAGATTATAAATACCAAGTGCCTCAGCACCCATAAATCGGCCAATTAATATAACATCAAGATTGGAGCCAATTCGATTAACTAACCGTGACGCTAATTGGAATGCCCCGAATGTCATGTATTCTTTGCATTCTGACATATCAAATACCAAAGATGGACGCCATTTCTTTTGATAACTAATATAATAAAGAATGCCTTTTAACGAATTCAGGACAACTTGTGAAATGACAAATGCATAAATCGGACGAATTGTAAACATGAGAATAACCAATGTTAAAAAGGAGATCAACGTAGTCCCCACTTCAATTGCCCCCAGCAAATTAAAACGTAATTCTTTTTGCAACAAATATTGGCATTGCTGACCGATTGGAGCGATTAAAAACATCAGCGCCAATATACGAATCAGCTCGCTTAATTCACTTCGTTGAAAATACATCGCAATCAGTGGGCTACATAGAAATAAGAGAACAAACAAGCCCAAACCAACCCCCACATTGAGCCAAAACAGAGTTGACAACACACGAGATGAAACCTTTTCTTTTTGAATCACGGCTGAACCAAAGCCTAAATCTAGCACTATTTGAGCAAACACAACTATGGTTGTAATCATTCCAACTAGCCCAAATTCGGATATACTCATTAGTTTTCCAAGTAATGCAAACTGGATGATTTGAATAGCTGAAATCATAAGTGTAGAAATTCCAGTCCACTTTACTCCTTTATGTAGTTGGTTTCTGATGTCTGACATATACATTCCCTGCCTTTTTTATCGTGCTCCATCTCCTGTGAAAATGACTTTAAATGTCTTCAAAATAATCTTTAGTTCAAGAGAGAATGTTAGATTTTGTATGTACAACAAGTCATATTTAAGTTTTTCTCTTGGAGAAATATCATAACCCCCACTAACCTGGGCAAGTCCTGTTAGGCCTGGTTTAACAAGCAAACGATTTTCAAAACCTTTTATCTCTTTATTAAATTGTGCTGTAAAAACAGGTCTTTCGGGCCTTGGACCAACAATTGACATATCTCCTTTTAAAACCGATATCAATTGAGGAAGCTCATCAATGCGCGTTTTTCGTATAAAAGCCCCAACTTTTGTTATACGAGGGTCATTTACCACTGCCCACTTGGCCCCCTCTTTTTCAGCATCATTCCTCATGGATCGTAACTTTACCATCTTGAAACGTTTTCCATTCTTCCCCATCCTCTCCTGAACATAAAATGGTGAACCTGGTGTTTCAAGGACGATGAGGGCAGCAAATATAACAACGATTGGCAGTGCGATAAGAAACCCAGTGGCTGCAAGAAAAATATCATACACTCTTTTTAAATAGAGGTAATGTTCCACATTCTTTGATAAAGTGAGATTTGAGGCTGGGACCGTCAAATAATCTTGGTAGATATTGTAGCTTTTTTCAGTACTCACAAATGTACCACCCCATAAGATTTATTAATAAAGTGTTTTGCTAATCCATACGTAAAGTATAGGTACAAAACTTGAAGTTGCTGTTGAGTACTGGTGAAGAGTTTGTAAAATATTTAGAATATTTATTAAGTTTCTAAATACTTTGTAAAGATTTTTACAAAGTATAGGCAGATATAACGATATAATGAAAAAAACTGACACAATAAGGATTTGGACTTTTCCTTTTTGTGTCAGTTTCTTAGATTCTTATAGGGTTACAAAAAAACTCCCTCTTATCTAGACAAGAGGGAGTTAGTTTAAGCAATCGATTCTTGCTTGGCAATTTTTAAAATTTCTAATGATTTAATATGGTAGCCATCGATTTCAAGCACTTTAAATTCATAATCATCATATCTAACTTTATCGCCTTCGACGACATCCATTTTTTCTGATAAGATCCATCCACCGATGGTATCCATATCTGAATCGTCAAGGTCTAAACCGAATAAATCATTAATTTCATCAATAAGGACTTTACCCTCAACGATGGTTTTATTTTCACTAATTTTATTAATTTCAGGGACTTCATCCGCATCAAACTCATCACGGATTTCACCAACAATTTCTTCTAAAATATCTTCGACAGTGACTAATCCTGCTGTACCGCCATATTCATCCATTAAGATGGCCATATGAACACGGTCTTTTTGCATTTTCAGGAGCAAATCATGGATTGGGATCGATTCAATAACCTGGATAACTGGGCGAACATACTCTTGAATCGATGTTTCAACATTTTTGCCTTTAATATATTCGGTAAAAACCTCTTTCATATTTACCATACCAACGATGTTATCCTTCTCACCATCGATGACCGGATACCTTGTATAATTTTCTTCCGTCACGATTTGAAGACATTCATTTAAAGATTGTGAGATATCAAAAGCAATAATTTCAGTGCGCGGTACCATAATTTCATTGGCGTTTCGATCATCAAATTCGAAAATATTGTTCACATATTTATATTCAGATTGATTAATCTCCCCGCTCTTATAGCTTTCGGAAATGATTAATTGAAGTTCTTCCTCTGAGTGTGCTACTTCATGTTCTGATGCAGGTTTCAGTCCAAAAATTCCGACAATGAAACGAGCAGAACCATTTAGTGCTTTAATAAATGGATACATTATTTTATAAAAGAGAATCATCGGTCGTGCAAAAATCAAAGTGACCTGTTCCGCTTTTTGTATGGCAAACGTCTTTGGTGCAAGCTCCCCAACAACTACGTGAATAAAAGTTACTGATGCAAACGCTAGTATAAATGAAGTAATACCTGATATAGATTCTGGCATGTTAAAGTAACTTAACAACGGATGAAGGATAAGTTCCACCGTTGGTTCTCCTAACCACCCAAGCCCTAAAGCTGTAACGGTAATTCCTAATTGACATGCAGATAAATATTCATCAAGATTAGTAACAATCGTTTTTGCCGCGATCGCGTTCTTGTTCCCTTCGCTAACGAGCTGATCAATACGTGTACCGCGGATTTTAACAATAGCAAATTCATATGCTACAAAAAATGCTGTAAATGCAATTAAAATTGCTATTATTAGTAGATTACTAATTATCAATGGTCTCCTTACTTAATAGATAAGTAAGGAATACACCTCCTGTTTTTTTACGAGATTAATTATTTTCTATCAAAATAATAAATTAAAACTTAGCTAAACAATAATAATAATGTTTGAGCCAATGTAACGCCTTCTGATGATAATTTATTAACAAGTGATTCTTTTTGCTGGTTGTTTAATTTTTGAAGAATAGGTTCCATGACATTTATTTCTTCTTTCAGATGCTGCATAATACTAGCAATCTGTTCAACATGTTTTTCTACTTTTTGTTTATCAATTGTATTGTCTGACTTAATCAATTCAATGGAAGACTTTATTTCCTCAAGGGGCATATTCAAATTTTTATAATGTTCAACCATATTTAAAATTTGAAGACACTCCTCATTGTACAATCGATAATTAGAATCCGTCCGAATAGGGTTAAGTAAGCCTATTTGGGTGTAATAATCAATTGTCCGTTTGGAAATATTCTTTAATTTTGCTATTTCACCAATTCGATACAACTCCCCAAATTACTCACCCCTTCCCAGTTAAATGTTAAATTAAATATACCATAGATCAAACCGTACAGTCAACGTTCCGGTTTGATCTATGGATATCATCGTGTTAATATGACTGGTCCGTTTTTAGTTATGATAAGTGTATGTTCGTACTGAGCGACAAAGCTTCTTTCTGTAACAAAGGTCCAGCCGTCCTCTAGTTGAAATACTTCTTCATCATGGGTGGAGATAAATGGTTCAAATGCAATAACCATGCCTTCTCTAAGCAATCCATTGTCAGAGGTTTCATTATAATTATAAATATATTCAGGTTTTTCATGGATGGTTCGTCCAATACCGTGTCCTGTAAGATTTTTAATCACGGTTAATCCATGATTTCTAGCCGTTTGGAAAACGACTTTACCCATCCCGTTTATTTTGGAACCTGGTTTTGCTTTTTTAAGACCAGCTTCAAATGCCTCTTTTGCAACGTCGCAAATTTTCAATAAGATTTCCTCACCTTTTCCAACGACAATCGAGACGCCTGTGTCTGCAAAATAACCGTTCTTGGAACCAGAAACATCTATATTAACAAGATCTCCTTCTTGAATCACTCGATCACTAGGAATTCCATGAGCCACTTCTTCGTTGACACTAATACACGTAAACCCGGGAAAATCGTACTCCCCCTTTGGAGCAGAAATGGCACCCTCCTTCTCAAATAACTGACCAGCTATATCATCGAGCTCTTTAGTAGTTACCCCAGGTACCGCTCGTTGCACTAATTCATCGCGAATCCCGGCAACGATTCTGCCAATTTCTTTCAATCCATTAAAATCCTCTTCCGTCTTTGCAATCATGCTTTTTCCCACCTAAATTATTTTATCTTAATAAACGTTCACCTATTAGATTGTACATTTATCCTCAGATAAAATCCAAGCATAATAATTTCATGAAGTTTAAAACAACAAAAAACAGAGTTACCCAATGTAACACTGTTTTTTATCCATCATAATAATTTTACTTTTTTGATAAAATTTATTTCATTTAGAAATTTTTCAAAAATTTCTTTGTAGGTGGAATTAATTAAAAGTGGAAAGAGGTTTTCTAGTGCTTCTTGGTATTCTTGACCTAACGCTTCCCGGAGAAAAACATATTCATGAAATAGCAGTGCTTTTTCAAAATCAATACCTAATTCATGTAAGCCTTTATATAAGTCCTTCTTAGGTATACGTAAGATCTTCTTAAATATTTTAATATTTTTTTCAATGAATTTCTCTTCTATATACCGTGTTACATAGTCTGTATACACCATCTGACCAATAGTATTTGTTTCATTTTTTGAGAAGTTGAATCCAATCACACGATCTTCCTTATTTTCACGAATAATAAACGTTTTACTACCTCGTAAATGTGTAATAAAATTTTTGACGCTTTTATCAAAAATTTTATCAAATTGAATAATTTTTTGCAGTTTAACGGCAAAATCAGTATGTTCTTCACCCACAACAAATAGCCGGTCAACAATCGGTAAAAGCTTTAAGACTCCCTCGGAAAGTTGACTTGATGCATCATAAATAATGATATCATACTCGTTTTTCATTAACTTCACTTTTCGTTTTTGTTCGATTAAAGTTAATTTCGAAAATTCGTGGATGAGCTCATTTGAAGTCTCTTCTTTTTCTAAAGTCCCGTAAGAAATGAATGCTGCAGCTATATTTGTATTTAATTTAAGCCAATTATAAATGGATAAAGACAATTCAGTTACACCTGATTTTGCTTTTGGAGAGTAAAAGCCAACTAAATACATGTCCCTCACATGCCTTTTATTTAAATCATATGCAAGAACAAAACAAGTGTTAAAGACAAGCGACTACTATACAATTAATAACGTAGAAAAATATTCTTGTGATAAAATTTATATATTCTAAAAAAGAGCTTTATTATATTCCAAAAAGACAGAGGTATCCTAATGAAGAACATGAAGAACATGATTAACAAAGAAATACAAACATGGCTCGATAGCAAAAAACTCCCATTATTAGAAAAACTCAAATCATTAGATGAAGTATTTTGGGTGAATCCTACCCTTGAAAATTCTCAGCGAGGAATCGAAAAATCTCCGCTGACTTTAGAGGAGATTAAAGATGCTGAAGAAAGATTAAATCGTTTTGCTCCCTATCTCGCTAAGGTTTTCCCGGAAACAAAAGCAGCTAATGGGATCATTGAATCTCCATTAGTGAGCATACCATCTATGCAGCAAAAATTAGCCCAGGATTACGGACAGCCTATCTTAGGTGATTTATTACTAAAGTGTGATAGTCACCTGCCAATCTCTGGATCAATTAAAGCGCGAGGCGGTATTTATGAAATACTCAAACATGCAGAAGAATTGGCTCTTTCACATCAATTGCTTACCATCCAAGATGATTATTCGATTCTAGCAAGTGAAAAATTCCGATCCTTCTTTTCCCTTTATTCTATTGCCGTCGGTTCTACTGGAAATTTAGGGCTAAGTATTGGTATCATCAGTGCTAAATTAGGGTTTAAGGTAACAGTTCATATGTCCGCGGACGCAAAACAATGGAAAAAGGACTTGCTTCGCAGCAAAAATGTGCAGGTAATTGAATATGAAGCCGATTACAGCAAAGCTGTCGAGCAAGGACGAATCCAAGCAAAAGCAGATCCTAGATGTTATTTCGTGGATGATGAAAATTCAAGTGATTTATTCCTAGGATACGCGGTGGCCGCTTCCCGCTTAAAGAAGCAGTTAGAACAATTAGAGTACACTGTCGATGAAAATCATCCTTTATTCGTTTACCTGCCATGTGGGGTTGGCGGTGGTCCCGGAGGCGTAGCATTTGGATTGAAGCAATTGTTTAAAGATAACATACACTGTTTCTTTGCTGAACCCACCCATTCTCCTTGTATGTTACTCGGAATAATGACGGGATTACATGATCAAATATCTGTCCAAGATGTTGGGATTGATAATGTGACAGATGCAGATGGACTTGCTGTCGGTAGACCCTCGGGATTTGTCGGCAAAATAATTGAACCCTTCTTAAGTGGAAGTTATACAATATGCGACGAACAATTATACAAATTGCTCAAGGATCTTGTCGATACTGAAGAAATTCATTTAGAGCCTTCTGCACTCGCAGGCATGATTGGACCGGTTTTCTTATTTAGAGAGGGAATTGATTACTTACGAGACCATAATTTATTGGATAAAATGAGCAATGCTGCACATATCGTTTGGGCAACTGGCGGAAGCATGGTTCCTGCAGAAATGATGGCAGAATATTATCAAAAAGGATCAAAATAATTGAGAAAAACATTATTTATTTCAACGATGATTTCTTTTGTTATATTTATTCTTTTTTCACCTGTTTTTATTCGACTAGTTTCATATTTACACCCAATCGTTTTAGTAGTGGTCCTGTTATGTATTGTTTGGTTGGTCATAGGGTTGGTTTTATTTATCCGGAAAGAAACAATCAATCTTCCCTACCCACTGTTTTTGGTAGGGTTAACTCTCTACTCGGTTGCACTTGTGATTTTGTTATTTTTCCGACCGAACGAGCAAAGCTATAACTCAATGAATCTTGTCCCCTTTTCCACAGTTGCATTTTATTTGTCAGGAAAGGTAAACTGGTTAATTTCCTTTTATAATTTGGCTGCTAATATTGGTTTGTTCATCCCCTACGGCCTATTCCTTAGGTTTAAACGTTTCTCTCAATGGAAGGCAATATTTATTGCTTCACTGATCATTGCTTGCATTGAGGTTTTTCAATTTGTTTCCCATCGCGGGAGCTTGGACATAGACGATTTGATTTTAAATTTACTTGGAATTTATCTTGGCTGCGTTCTCTTTCCTTTGGTTCAACAAGTAGTGAATATCCCGAATACTAAAGGACCCATCGATAGATGAGTCCTTTTTATCTTTTATTATCAAGCTGCAAATACGAGTAATAGCCATAAATACAAGCTAATTAGCGTGAAAATTAGTGTTAGAGGTATGACAACAATGGTCACTTTAATATATTCCATCCAAGTTATTTTAATCTTATTAGTCTTTAAAATATGCATCCAAAGTAGTGTTGCAAGAGTTCCGATTGGGAGGATCAGCGACCCAATATCACTGCCAATGATGTTTGATAAGTAAACGGTTTTCGTTAATAAGGGTTCTAGTCCCATATCCGTCAAGGCTAAGGTTGAAATCATTAAGGCTGGATGGTTGTTAAAGATATTTGAAAGAAATGCTGTTATGACACCCATGGTTAAACTAGCATGAATCAGACTATCATTAACGATTGGTTTTAGATAGCTTATAAGAAGATTCGATAATCCAATATTGTGTAAACCATAGATGATGACATACATACTAAAGGCGAATATTAAGATATGCCACGGAATTTTGCCGACTACATCTTTTGGATTTACCTTTAAGTGAATCCATCTCCATATAAGTAAGATAACCGAACCACACACAGCTACCAACGAGACTGAGATGCCAATAAAGGATGCGACGAAAAGACTAATCCGTACAAGGAATACAAAGATGAGCATATTGAGCATGAGTTTCTTTTGTTGATTGAATAAAGTTTCAGAGCCTTGTTGTAAGGGATGATATGGACGGTTTTTATGCAGTGGAATGGAGTAGGAATGGAAGCGGATTTCTTTCGGAATATCTTTCTTAAAAACTAGGAATAATAGATAGGATAAAAATAGTAATCCCAGAACCCCAGGAACAAACATCATTTCCGTTTGGAGATACAAATCCATTCCTATTATTTTCAAGGCTATTAGATTAACGATGTTACTAACACCTATTGGAGCACTTGAAGCAGTCGCGATTAACGCACCGCTTAAGAGAAACGGTATCTTTTGCCTGTTTTTTAATTTTAAATTATTTAAAATTAAGATCAGAATTGGTGTAGTAATTAAGATACTTCCATCGTTATTAAAAAATAGTGTCATTAAAAAGCAGAGTATCAAGGTATTCCAAAATAAGCGAATTCCTGACCCTTTTGATATTTTTAACATTAAAGCAGCGGTCCAGCTAAAAAAACCAAAGCTTTCAAGTACGATAGCCATAACGATTGTGGCGATAATGGTAATTGCTGCCCCTGTAACCTTTGAACTTATGTCAACTAAATCCCCAATCGAAACGCTTCCACTTACAAAAACAATAATGGCGCCTATTGCTGCTGGGATTGCTTCGTTCATATTTTTTGGACGGATAAAGATCAGGACCATTGTTAGAATAAAAGCAAGGATGGTAATGATTACCGTCGATTGATGATACATATAAATTAATTTACTCCCTTCACATAAGTTTCCTTCATTATTTTCCGTTTATTTCCTTCTTGTCCTTTGCTTTATATTACGTCCCAATGTGAAGGCTTGTTCTAAACGAATGTCTCGTCTTTTCATAAATCAGCATGTAACTAGAAGTATTTTCAAAAATCCTCCTAGATTTTTACCTATATTTTTATATATAGACGAATGCCACACATGCATCTTAATAGGTTTATGTAACAAGAAATGAACAAAAAAACCGATACTTTTGAAAGTATCGGTTGCTACTGTTAGTGTTTTTTTCCTTTTGGACCTTTTTTACCATGGCTACCGTGGCTTCCGCTACTACCGCTGCTTCCTTTGCTGCCTGAGCTGCCACTGCTACCGTGACTTCCACTGCCTGAGCTGCCTGAGCTGCCTGAGCTACCTGAGCTGCCTGAGCTGCC
>NZ_NUOW01000050.1:3663-3891 GCF_002584635.1 Bacillus sp. AFS031507 | reverse complement strand
CCATGTCTCAACGGGTCAATTGGTCAATAGCCCTCTCATTCCTTCGTCATGCCTATCCAAGGGGTGGAGGCCAGTTATGCTAAACTGATGGGTCTCAGTGCCCTTTTGTTGAAGTAACCTGGTACTCCGTGCATATTTGAAATCCTACGAATAAGACAACCTTCAAAATTAAAGTTAACTATTTTAATTGATACATTTTATATAGATCATGTTTTATTTCTATGCTGC
>NZ_NUOW01000050.1:0-3634 GCF_002584635.1 Bacillus sp. AFS031507 | reverse complement strand
TAGTTTACCTATCAGTTTCAATGAAGTTCTCTCATTGCACCCGGTTCAATCTCAACGAGTGCTGCTGCGATTGTTTTTGAAATTGGAAAGTTGGAAGAATCCACAATTCGTACACTACCACTAGGCGTTTTGATTGGTATTTGTTTCAACAGCTCGTGCTTAAAGGTTAAAGGGACTTCTCCGTAGGGTGACTGGACTTCTTGACTTTCCAATGAACCTGGTACCTCCCCCTGATAGATATATACTTGTTCAGAAGGAATGGAGTTAAACGCATTCTCTGGTACTCCAAAATTGGCCGACAGATGGTTACTGTGCCTATTGATAAAAAATACAGGGGCATCCCTTAATGAAGAAATGCTCCCTTAGTTTAAAATTAATATTAGAAACCTCTTCTAAAATTTTTGTTGTTCAACTAAACTGCCACGTTAGCATAATAAGAAAAAGCTGCCACTTAGACAGCACTGGTTTTTCGTTAAATCAACAGTCAGTTCAATAAAAATGCAGTTGAGAATCTTAAAAAGAGCAATCAGGCTAATCCCATTTGCTCTTTTTTCATATTATTGATTAGCCTGTTTAACCCATTTAGCACCCATTTTGTGCGTTTACCTTGATCTTAACATCTGCTTCCACATCATACCATATCGCCGTTTTGCACTACTGGTACAATTGTTAAAACGGTTCCCGACATAAATAGCAGGATAAGTGGAAAAATCCCCGATAAGACAATTGTTCATTTTTAAAATAACGTCATGTGCAAAATTAACTAATATTAATTAAAGAGTCTAGCAAGAGCCATCTCTAACAGCAGCCACCATATCCATGATGGAACGGGTGACCACCATAACCATGATGGAATGGGTAACCGCCATAACCCATGCCATAACCAGGATAACCTCCATAACCCATACCGCTTCCAAAGAAATCTCTTTCCATTTTATATCTCCTCCTCAAATTGTTTCAAAAATAGTGTATGTGTCCATTTTTAAAGAGGAATAGATATTTGCCTATTTGTAAGTGTCTTCTTGGCTGTTATTTTAATTGCGGTATAGTCATAACTCCTCATGGTACTAGTGTTAATGCTTTTTTATATCGTGGGTTTTATTTACTATTTCTTCGTATGTACCTGTGCGTACAAAAGATAAAAATAAAAAAACTCTTTTAGGGGCTTGGCTTTAATAATCAGCACTTGTCCCATTCAGCTTTAATCTGAGTGCATAAGTTATAATTAAGCCCGCCAGACATATATAATTACCTCAGAAAAGGTGTTTGCATGTATTGCAGACGCTTTTTTATTTTTAGAAATTGTTTAAGCAAAACGCATATTTTGTCCTAACCATTATGACAATTGTCCAATCCATCCTTGTCTTAAGAAATATATATACATAGTGAGAGTTTTTTCCTTCAGATATTCCAATAGGAGGTGAAATGATATGTGGGGCTTATGTGGCGGTTACGGTTATGGCGGCGGTTATGGTTATGGTGGCGGTTATGGCGGCAGTACATTTGTATTAGTCGTTGTATTGTTCATTCTGTTAATCATCGTACTTTCTAGTTTTTGCTAATGTTTGATAAACCAAATAGAAGGATTTTGGCTGAGTAAAGTAAATATAAATAAGAATAGTTGGAGGCGTTATACATGGGTGATGGAATGGGAAGTGCTTTTGCGTTAATCGTTGTATTGTTCATTCTGCTTATCATTGTCGGGACTTCTTTCATGAGCGGCTACTAAATTGTACGGAACAAAGGGCGGGTTAAGTTAATCTGTCCCTTTGTCATATAGACTTCTGAAATGAATGGAGGATGTAGCAAATGCCATTTGATCGAAGAGATCGATTTTTTAGTGATGACTTTAGAAGAAGACGATTTTTCCCCTTTGAACTCGAAAGAGAGAGTAGAAGAAGACGTAGATTCTAGTAAGCAAATGATTTAAACAGTGTTTCCATAGGCCTATGGTAAGAACTTGCTGCGAAGAAGGCTATTCTAGGACCTAAATGGGTCCTTTTTGTTTTGAGTAATTATCAACACTATTATTTATTTGACCACCCCAGACTTAGTATATAAATGAATGGCTCTTTGATTAGTAGGAGCTTCACGCAAATGATATTCAGAAACATTAGATTTTCTGAAAAAATTTTCTGCGTAGCGAATTAATTCCTTTCCAAGCCCTTTACCACGATATTCTGGTGTAAGATAGAATAAATTTACATAGCCAATTTCCTTCCCATCGAATTCCAGAATTTGAAGTTCCATTTGCCCAATTGATATATTGTCTTCTTCAATGATTACCTGTCCATTTGCGAATTTATTGACTCTTTCTCTTATCCGATTAATATAAGCAATTTCATCTCCAAAACCTTCCTCAGTTCCAAAACTTGCAACTGGATCTTCAACACAAGCACCCGTTAGTTCATCAAGAAACTACTCAACTAATCATCTAAAAGGTTTAATTCCAAAGAAATGCATACCTATTTCTCTATTAGTAAAAAATACTGAGGAGGTGAGAACAAATGGAAAATGATAATTTAAAACTTACATCTTCTGAAATAGGAACACTATGGGGGGAGTATGTAAACGGAACAATGGCCGAGATAGTAAATAGGTATATGATTTCTATTTTAGAAGACGAATTAATAAAAAAAGTTTTTGAAATAGCCATTGAGACATGGGAAAAGCAAAAGAAGCAGCTTGTTTCCTTCATTGAGAAGGATGGATTTCCAGTTCCCATTGGATTTACTGAGTCCGACCTTAATAAAAGTGCAGAAAGATTGTTTTCTGACACATTCTGCTTAAATTATTTACATATTATGACTATACATGGTTTGTTGGGTCATACCACTGCTTTTAGTGTTTCTGTCAGAAAGGACCTACGGGAATTTTACAATTCATGTGATAATGATGCAAAAAGTATGTACGATTTAACCATTGAGTTATTGCTTAAAAAAGGAATATTCCAAAGAGACCCCTATTTCTATCCTAACGAGAGCCCTGAATTTATTTCTACCAAAGATTTTACTGATGGATTCTTCGGAAAAGGGAGACTTTTATCTGCTACAGAAATTATCAGTATTTCTCTTAACATTAAAAAGGGCATTATGGCAAAGGTCCTTTCAATCGGATTCAGTCAAGTCACAGAATCGAAAGAAGTAAGAAAGTTTTTTGAGGAATTAGAAAAAACCGCAGATGAAAACCTACAAGCACTTTCAAAAATAATGCACAAGGATAATTTGCCAGTTCCAATGTCGTGGGAATCAGAGGTTACAACGTCAAAAGACTCTCCTTTTTCAGATAAATTAATGTTGTATCATATGGGTTTCTTGGCTCAAACTGCACAAGTATATTACGGGACAGGTCTAGCAGGAGCCATGCGAACAGACCTAGCTGTAGCTTATGAAAAAGCAATTCTAAAAACATTAGGAGTTACCAAAAACTGGTTCGATATTATGGTGAAAAACAAGTGGTTAGAACAGCCACCACTTGCTCCCAATAGAAAAGAACTTGCACAAGATAAATAAGATATACCCCTCATTAGTGAGGGGTATATTTTTAATTAGCTTCTTAATTTAATGGATAATTCCAACATAAAGTAGCTATTCCTTCTTCAACTAAACTGCCCGATAGCATTCCTGTAGATCGT
>NZ_NUOW01000004.1:0-24267 GCF_002584635.1 Bacillus sp. AFS031507 | reverse complement strand
CTTTATTGAGGGAGGTTAATGAAATAAGGCTAAACCAGCTCATTTTAATAATTTACTGTAATCGGGGGGAGTATAGTAATACACATTTTAAAGGATTGGTCTTATGTATATTTTAATTAATATTTTCTATATGATAGCAGGGTTTAAATGGGGAGATTGGAGGAATTGGAAACGGTATTATCCGACAATTCTTTTCTTCATCATTGGAGATTTTTTATATAACTTTCTACTCTATAAACAATCAATGTGGTTATTTCACGATTTAATCTTACCTAACCATACAACGATTACAATTTTAGCTATGGTCGTATCTTACTCTGCAACCGTATTAGTATACTTAGGGAGGTTCCCTGAAGGTTGGAAAAAACGTTCATTATGGTTTTTGTTATGGGTAGGAATATATTTATGTGCAGAGTATTTTAACAGTAAGTTTGGGTTTATTACATACCATAATGGGTGGAATATGTGGTGGTCTGTGTTATTTACAGGTATTATTTTCTTTATCTTGCCTATTCATCACAAAAGACCTTTGTTAGCTTGGTTATTATCAATAATAATTTTAGTATCGTTGTTAAGCATCTTTGATGTGAAAATTAGTGAAATGAAATAAAGCTAAATTGAAAAATAAGGATTATTGAAGCGACCCTTTTTTAATTATGAAAGAAAAGATTGTGAAAAAATGTACTTAAACTATAGGGTGCTTGAGTTGAAGAACGTAAGGAGTTGCTTTTGCAGCTCTTTTTTTATTTCTTCTTCAACTAACGGAGCAGTATTATTGAATAAGTATGATGTTATAGATAAAGGAAAATGAATATTGTATGTGATGTTTTGTCAGCGTATACTACCACTATTTTAAAAAAGGGAGTAGATTTAATGATTTTTGAACCTATTACAGAAAAATCTCTAGAAACAGCATTGGAAATAGTTAATTCAAATCCAACCTATAACATTTTAGAAAATGGAAATCCTTTAAGGTCGATAAAAGAAGTAAGTAGTGAATTTCTTACCCAAATTACTGATATTTTCCTAATAATACATGAAAATAAGCACATTGGAATAATTGATTTTCTAAAAAATAATCCTAAAGACAACTATCCATGGTTACGTTTACTCCTAATTCATGGTGTTTATCATTCTTTGGGATATGGGAAAAAGGCTTATGTTTCTTTTGAGGAAAAATTAAAACAACAAAAATTCAATATTGTTCGTATTGGTGTATTACAAAAAAATTTGAATGCGATAGAGTTTTGGAAATCGTTGGGTTTTAAGTATTATGCTAATAGTACTTGGAGAGGTAAAGGTGTTACTGTTTTGAGAAACATTTGATGTAGCATTATTGAACAAAGTGCTTTCCTTAACAAGATTGTGTAGTGTTGTACTTCAACTATTGGGGTGCAATAGTTGAAGAACGGAGCTGTCATCGAGGCAGCTTCTTCTTTTTGAACTAACACACGGATTCTTCAATAATTTCCAAGATTAAACCTGCTTTTAATAAGACATTATAAAAGTAACCTTAAAGGAGGTTATGATACGTGATTAGGAAAAACATCACTGTCCTTTTGATGTTCTTTTTAATAATTAGTCTTACTGGATGCAACAAAAAATCAAATGAATCATCTTCATCTAAGACGCCCAAAATAAATCAAATGAACATATCGAATCCAACTGATAAAAACCTTAATAAAAAACGGAAAACAAGAATAAGCGCTGTGGCCTTAACTCCCTATCCATCTTCGATAGCAACCGTTGTAAATAAAAAATATTATTTACCTGTTACTTATGTACCGAAGAATTTAGTATTTCCGGAAGTACCTTTTCTGTTCAAAGAAAAAATTGAAAAACGTAAAATGAGATGGGAAGCGGCTAAAAGTTTGGAAAAGATGTTTGCTGCCGCAAAAAATGATGGAATTTATTTAAGTGGGGTATCTGCGTATCGTTCTTATTCTACACAAAAAGTATTGTTTAACAATTATGTTAAGAGTGATGGATTTGAAAAAGCGGTAACATACAGTGCGATTCCGGGCACAAGTGAGCATCAAACAGGTTTAGCGATCGATGTAAGCGGAACAGACGGAATATGTGCAGTTTCGTCCTGTTTCGGAAACAGAAAAGAAGCGAATTGGTTGAGTAAAAACAGTGCGAATTATGGGTTTATTGTTCGTTACCCAAAAGGAAAAGAATCCATTACGGGTTATAAACATGAGCCGTGGCATCTTCGTTACGTTGGTAATATTTCGAAACCAATTAATAATAGCGGGATTACACTTGAAGAATATTTAGGTGTTAAATCCGTTTCCAAATAAGAAAAAGCGGTTCTCCAAATACAGAGAATCGCTTTCTTTCGTATGAATAAGACCTTGTCCTTTTGCCTTTAATAACAAAGAATATGATGTGCGAAAGACGACGAGTACGCTGATTCGTTAGCAGGTGTACATAAAAACAACACACAAAGCAGTAAAGAATAAACAAATATAAATAATACAAGTACATCTGTTAAAAAATAGTAACGCTTTCAAGAAAAATGACGAATGAAACTCATAAAAATATTAAATAATCTTCGTGTTTTGTGTGAAATTATTACTTGAATGAAGTGTAAATATGGATTAATATAAGCAAAAGACAAACAATAAGGGGTTGTGTAAGATGTTTGGTACCCAGACAAAAAAAGTGTTGTTACTAGGTTCTGGTGAGCTTGGTAAAGAGACGGTCATCGAGGCTCAGCGTTTAGGACTTGAGACCATAGCTGTAGACAGATATGAAAACGCGCCGGCAATGCAAGTGGCCCATCGTTCCTATGTGGTGGACATGCTGGATGGAGAAGAACTTCGCAGAGTGATTGAACAAGAGAAGCCGGATATGGTAGTCCCTGAAATAGAAGCGATCGCAACAGAAACATTAATTGATCTTGAAAATGAAGGATTTCGTATTGTACCGACGGCTAAAGCTGTGAACTTGACCATGGATAGGGAAGGAATCCGACGCTTGGCAAGCGAGGAACTGGGGCTCCCTACAGCGAAATATGCTTTTGCGAACACATTAGAGGAATTAAGGGATGCCGTAGAAGAAATCGGGATTCCATGCGTGATTAAACCAATCATGAGTTCATCTGGAAAAGGGCAAACTGTTTGCCGTTCGATCGAGGATGTAGAATGGTCTTGGAACGAGGCTATTTTAGGTGGAAGAGCCAAAAAAACTCGGGTGATTGTCGAGGAATTTATCCATTTTGAATCGGAAATTACACTACTAACAGTCCGTTCCATTTCAGGAACAACCTACTGTGCACCAATAGGACATGTTCAAAAAGATGGTGACTATATTGAATCCTGGCAGCCGCATGACATGTCAACGGAACAAATCGCAAAAGCGCAGGATATCGCCAAAAACATCACTGATGCTCTTGGCGGGTACGGACTTTTTGGAGTTGAATTATTTCTTTCTCCACAAGGTGTTTATTTTAGTGAAGTGTCACCACGGCCTCACGATACGGGGATGGTGACAATGGTAACGCAGGACCTATCCGAATTTGCCTTACATGTAAGAGCAATTTTAGGCTACCCGATTCCATATGTTCAGCTATTGAAACCTGGTGCAAGTCATACGATTAAAGCAACTAAGGAAAGCAAGACCTACCAAATAGCTGGAATTTCTGAAAGCTTATCCATCCCAGATACACAGGTTAGGGTCTTTGGAAAACCAGAAACAAAAGTAGGACGTCGTATGGCAGTTGTGTTAAGCAGCGGAGAATCAGTCGAAGAGGCAAGGCAGCGAGCCGCATTAGCAACTTCCAAAATGATCGTTACTCACGAGTAAGTACGATTTGAAATCAACTCACAGCTGGGAAATACAACGTTTAGCCATTCATATAGTATCATTGCTATTACTCTATTTATTTTACGGTATGATTGCAGGAATTGGGTTGAGGGTTGGTTACATCACACCTGTTTCCACGCTGGTAAAGTAGTTCCCTGACAGGAGAGGCCTCTCAACTGGACTGGCCATCATGGGATTTGATTTTGCTTCATTGATAAACAGTCCGATTATGAATCATTTAATCCATACATATGGCATTTCAAACACTTTCTATATTCTTGGTTCTGCGTACTTCATTATCATCTTTTGTTCTGCACAGTATCTTGCGCCGCCAAAAGAGGGATGGGTCCCTAAGAGCCTAGAAGCAGCAGCCAAAAAGTCCGGTACTAAAAAAATTAAAGAGGACCTTCGTCAGTTGACCGCTAATGAGGCAGTCAGAACAAGACAGTTTTGGGCATTGTGGGTGATGCTTTTCATCAATATTACCTATGGAATCGCGATTCTTTCTGTTGCCTCTCCAATGGCTCAAGAGTTAGCAGGGATGTCGGCTGCCGGAGCAGCGGCAATGGTTGGAATCATGGGGTTATTTAACGGATCAGGAAGGATTGCTTGGGCAACCATTTCCGACTACATCGGAAGTCCGAATGTTTACACACTATTTTTTGCTTTTCAAATCGTTGCCTTTTTTATGCTTCCAAATATAGCAGTGGGAATTCTTTTTTCGATCCTTGTTTATATGATCATGACCTGTTATGGAGGAGGATTCGCCTCTATAACTGCCTATATCGGCGATTTATTTGGAACAAAGCAGCTTGGGCCATTCATGGGTATATTTTAACTGCATGGGCTGCAGCTGGTCTAGTGGGACCAATTTTTGTATCCTGGGTCATTTTTTCAGGGATATTCGTCATAGCTCTAGCCGTTTCACTCCTCATTCGTCTTGATATTAGAAAATTAAGGACGATGAGCGAAAATCCTATCATCAAAAATGCAGGGGATTTTTAACGTTCAAATCGGTTTTCCGTGTTAATCACTTAAAGAATTGATTAAATAGAACAAGGGGCTGTTCAAAAAGGCGGGTACTTAACTTTTTGGGCAGCCCCTTAACTTTTTATCGAGCTAGGATTTCAAGCAATCTGGTTGGGTGGAGACATTTCTCCTATAGACTTGTTAGGTGATAAAACTGATTCTAGATGAACATAACGAAAAAAGCAGGTTATGGCTGATAATAGCTCAGGTAGGCTGCTTTTTTTATATGAAAAAAATGGAACCTACTAGTCGATAACCCATGTAGACCAGATCTTGGAATGCTCCTGTGGATTTGAACATAAATCTATATGGAGAATAATAAGACAGGTGGGTTGTAAATGGACACCAATGATTTTAATAAAGTACTGCATCACTATTACACAAAAATACGTGAGACGAATCATCCCTATTATTGGTACTGTTTGGCTAAAACGCAGGCAAGAGCCGGATTAACAAATGAAACACTTCAAACGATTGATATGGCTTTGTCCTTTCCCAATCCTTATCCTTCAAAGCACAAACTTTTAGAAATACGGGCCGAACTGCAATCTGCTGATACAAGACAACTTCATACCAATAGTCCAACAGTTTTAACGGTAAAGAGGGGTGATATTGACGGAGACGGAATAAAGGATAATGTTTATCTTACGGCATATAAAACTCCTGATAGTCCATTTTGGAAAGATATCACTTTGGTTGTCCAAAATGGGAGAACACATCACTATGATCACATCCATTTTAAAAATAACTCAGGATACAACCCCACACTTTTTCTAGGTGATTTGACAGGCAACAAGGGGGAAGATATTTTAGTGGTTATTGACACCGGAGGAAGCGCCGGCACGGTTTATGCGTATATCTTTTCTTATATGAACGGTCAAATAAGGCAAATATTTGATTCGGATGCATTCAATGATTCCTATAGGTACGATGTGACATATGAAAATCAATACAAAGCAAAGGTAATCAGTTATCATCTCAGAGAAAAGTATATTCTTGACCTTACTTATAAGGGGAAGGAATATTTATCGGAAATCTATAACCCCCAAGGTATATTAAAGGCTCCTATTAATGGGTGGGTGAATCCCTTGTCTGGTTTATACCCGATTGATTTTAACAGGGATAATAGATATGAACTCGAAGCGTATCAAAGGATAGCTGGCAGGTATAATGCGGACAGTCTGGGATATGTACAAACTGTATTGAAATGGAATGGTCAGGCGTTTGTTCCTGATAGACAGACGGTGGCCACCTTTGGTGGGGAGATGTAACAATTGGACCTTTTTATAATAGAAATGAACCAAATTTTTTTTACTTAACATAAGAGGTCTAATGGAATAATTGTTAATCCAAAATTAGCTAGGGTGTCCTTAAAAATAGGGACACCCTTTTGTAACAAGAACGGTATATAAACTTTTTTATTTTAAACCATCGTTTTATCGTGCCATAGGAATACTCTACTTCCGATCAGCTGAGGTTGAAGTTTCCGAACCTCATTCATCACTCGATTGGAAATTTAAGGTAGGGAATTACCACATCTATATTATCAATCATATTTGTTAAAAGGTGTCGATTGATAAAGTCATAATTAGGTTTTCTTTCATCATTTACCGATTCCTTTCACCAAGATTAATAATAACTAATAGGGCATTTAAATAGGGAATGGGGATAAAGAAGTTGTTGTAGGTATCCACCAATCCGATAGCTATGCCGATCCCCGAAAATAATATAAGGGAATAAAAAAAGCACTTGAAATATTCTATTTGTTAGACTAGTATAATTATTATCTCTTAAAATTACATATGAATTTGTTAACAATTAGTTAAGATGCCTTAGGGCTTAATAGGGAATCTGGTGAAAGGCCAGAACTGTCCCCGCAACTGTAAGTGTGGACGAAATAGACAAACCACTGGACCGTTTATTTATTGACGATTCGGGAAGGGTCTAAAGTAGGAAGAAACACAAGTCAGGAGACCTGTCTTAACTTTTAATGTTTCGATTTCTTCGGGGGTTGAGAAGATGGAACGTTTGGACAAAAAGGATTATTTATTAACTTTCTTTGTGCTGACGTTTTATCCGTTCAACTAATGTTGAACGGATTTTTTCGTTTTGATGATTCTAAATCATTTTTAATTCTCATAGTTTAGCTTTAGAAGGAACAAGCCTTTTTAACAATTGAATAGATTAGGATAGGTGCACGAATATGTGCTTAATAGGGAAGTACGGATTAAATCCGTCACGGTACCCGCCACTGTATGGGGAGTTTATTGCAGATGTCACTGAAGGAATTCGGGAAGACGCAATGGATGATGAACCTAAGTCAGGAGACCTGCCTTTACCTAATAACTTCAATCAACCTACGGGAACATAGGTAGAAGTGCTGAACATACACAGCTATTTTTTTGTGTGTATATATTCTGCACCCCTATGTCCATAGGGGTGCTTTTTTTACGTAAAAAACGAAAAGGAGAGTGTGACATGACTACTTGGAATTTACAAGGGACGAAACACCATGTTTTCATTTGCAACGGCAGCAGCTGTATGAGAAAGGGTGGGGAGGAAGCGACACAAGCAATTCGGAATGAAATCACCAATTTAAACTTAGATTCACTGATACATACAACAAGAACAAGATGCAATGGGAGATGTAAGGATGCACCTGTTGCCATCGTCTATCCGTCAGGAACTTGGTATAAAAACGTAACCCCAGAAGTGGGAACTACGATTGTAAAGCGTCATCTGGCGGAAGGTCATTGCCCTCAGGAGCATGCGATTTATCAATATTCCGAAGAAGGATTCATACAGCCAGAAGGGTCGGAATGCATTGCAGGAGTACAAAAAGCTGTTAAAGAAAAGATTTAACAGCGGATAGTAGCTGGATTCTAGTTTGAAATTTTGGA
This sequence comes from Bacillus sp. AFS031507, assembly GCF_002584635.1. Classification (NCBI taxonomy): domain Bacteria; kingdom Bacillati; phylum Bacillota; class Bacilli; order Caryophanales; family Bacillaceae; genus Bacillus; species Bacillus sp. AFS031507. Next base: position 16,528 of record NZ_NUOW01000004.1, on the reverse strand, counting down.
AGGTGGCGTAATAGTGTGAAAGGCAAATTATTGGTTATTGGTTTTGGCCCTGGTGATGAAAAACATATCACCGGACGGGCAAAAGAAGCCATCGAAGAAAGTGATATCATCATCGGCTACAAAACCTACGTTGATTTAATCAAGGGATTAATAGCTGGAAAACAAATCATCAGCACAGGAATGACAGAAGAAGTGAGCCGGGCCCAGGAGGCAGTGAAACAGGCCGAACTCGGTTACACGGTAGCCGTCATTTCGAGCGGTGATGCCGGTGTATATGGAATGGCAGGACTGGTTTACGAAGTGCTAATCGAAAAAGGCTGGAAAAAAGACTCAGGGGTAGAAGTGGAGGTGGTCCCTGGTATTTCTGCCATCAACTCCTGTGCTGCTTTATTAGGCGCGCCGGTCATGCATGATGCCTGTACGATCAGCTTAAGTGACCATTTGACACCTTGGAGCATAATCGAGAAACGAATCGAAGCGGCCGCTCAAGCTGATTTTGTGATTGCTTTATATAATCCAAAAAGCGGGAGAAGAACACGGCAGATCATGGAAGCTCAAAAAATTCTACTAAAATATCGCTCACCAGAAACCCCTGTAGGATTGGTAAAGAGTGCTTACCGTGATAGTCAAAAGATCGTCTTAACCAATTTAAAAGAGATGCTCGAACATGAAATTGGTATGTTAACCACCGTTTTAATTGGAAACTCCTCCACATTTTTCTACGACGGCTTGATCATCACTCCGCGCGGTTATCAGCGGAAGTATACATTAAATCAGGCAATACAGCCGTTGAAACCGCATCAGCGTTTGCAAAAGGAAGCCGAACCATGGGCACTGGAGCAAACGGAAGAAGTAACACCGGTGAACAAAAAACTAGTCACCCCAACCTCAGTGAAAGAGTCGCCAAGAGAGCTGGCTGAGGAAGCCTTGCAAATGATCCTTGGTGAGAACGATGGCCTAACCAAAGGTTTATTGGTGAAGCAAGACTTTCAATCTATTTTGGAGGTAGCGGTCAGCCCTGGTGTCGCCAATAAAAAATTTACCGCGAATCAGATGGTCATTCTTTCCCAACTTGTCGGAGAAGAAGGTGTCATGGAATACACACAAGACCATTTTATGAAGCTGCAAATTTTAACCTCTAAGCCTGATGAGATTGTTGAAAAACTAACGGCGGCTAACTTTTTGATTGCTCCTGTTGGCGACGTATTAACCGTAAAAGCCTGTGATTTTTGTGACGGAGAAAAGAAGGATTCCATTCCATATGCAGAGGAACTACATGAAAAGCTTGGCGGAATGGAACTTCCTAAGGAATTAAAACTGGGTGTAAATGGCTGCGGTATGGCCTGCTACGGAGCTGTAAAAGAGGATATTGGCATTGTTTACCGAAAAGGAGCGTTTGATTTATTTCTAGGGGCAAAGGTAGCCGGAAGATCGGCACATCCCGGCCAAATCGTAGAGGAAGGAATCGCACCGGACCAAATTGTCGGGGTCATAGAGGGGATTGTTCAAGAGTACAAACAAAAGGGCTATCCAAATGAACGTTTCTATAAATTTTTTAAACGGGTCAAAGAGGTTCAAGGTTTTGTGTACCAGGATATCACACCAAACCTTAAAATCGAAGCGGCTGTTTGCGGGGAGTAAAGGGGAGACGTCTAGCGGTCAATTGGCAGGTTAGGCATTTACAAACAAAGGGGAGGAAATATTTTGAAAGCAATTTTATTTGTGGGGCATGGGAGCAGAGATCAAGAGGGAAATCAGCAGGTTCGCGAGTTCATCCGTGAGATGAGAAAGACTTGGGACGATTCTTTCCTGGTGGAGACGTGCTTTTTAGAATTTGAACGACCAACCGTTAATCAAGGAATCGATCTGTGTGTGGAAAAAGGGGCCGACCATATTGTCGTGATTCCAATCATGCTCTTACAGGCAGGACACTCCAAAATTCATATTCCAGCAGCGATTGATGAGGCGAAGAATAAATATCCACTTGTTCAATTTACTTATGGCCGGCCAATCGGAGTTCATGAGGAAACATTTGAAATTCTAAAAACGAGATTAATGGAAATTGGCGAGAATTTAGAATCCATCGAAGACGATACGGCTGTCCTTTTGTTAGGACGGGGCGGAAGCGATCCCGATGCGAATAGCGATTTATATAAAATTGCTAGATTACTATGGGAAAAAACAAACTATAAAATCGTCGAACCTGCCTTTATGGGGGTGACCAATCCCCTTGTGAACGAAGGGATTGAGCGCTGTATTAAGCTTGGAGCAAAAAAAGTGGTAATCCTGCCTTACTTTCTATTCACCGGTATCCTGATTAAACGGTTAGAAGATATGATGGTTCCTATTCAAAATCAATATTCCACGGTTGAATTTCAGTTGGCTGACTATTTTGGTTATCATCCAAAATTACAGACGATTTTAATCGATCGGGTGGAAGAAGCCCTCCGTGATGAGGTGAAGATGAACTGCGATACCTGCCAATACCGTCTCAATGTGATGGAACATATCGATCATCACCACCACCATGATCATGACCATGATCATCACGGCCATGACCATCACCATCACGACCATGCCCATGACCATCACCATGATCACGAACATGCAGAGCAAAAGGCAGGAGATAGAGGATGATTTTCGTATTAGCCGGTACAAGTGATGCACGAGCCCTTGCTTTAGAAATAAAAAAGGAGGGCTTCGATCTCTTGGCCTCCGTTGTCACAGAAAATGCAGCGGTTGAATTAAGGGAGTCAGGGATACCTGTTCAAGTAGGAAGATTAACGGATGAAGACATGGTGGGGTTGATTGAAACAAAAGGGATTCTAGCGGTTGTCGATGCAAGTCATCCATTTGCGGAAGAAGCTTCGAAAAACGCAATCAAGGCGGCCCAAACGGCGGGAATCCCCTATATCCGGTATGAACGGGAGTCACAAACTTTTCAATATGACAACATGATAGTGGTCGAAAGCTACCAGGAAGCAGCGGAGCTTGCATTGGCCAAAAAAGGCGTGGTGATGCTGACGACTGGCAGCAAGACGCTTCAAATTTTCACAGAAAAACTATTAGGAAACCCGGACATCCGCTTGATCGCCAGGATGCTTCCTCGTGTGGATAATATGGAAAAATGTGAGCAGCTAGGGCTGCTGCAGAAAAATATTGTTGCGATCCAGGGACCATTTTCAAAAGAGTTCGACAAAGCCCTATATAAGCAATATGGCGTGACCTTAATGGTGACGAAAGAGAGCGGGAAAGTCGGATCGGTCGATGAAAAGGTGGAAGCGGCCAAGGAACTGGGGATTGAGGTCATCCTTATTGGCCGCCCGAAACTGAATTATGTCACCGTCTATGCTAATTTTATTGATGTCATCGCAGAATTAGATAAAAGGATTGGTTCCACACCAACCGTCACACCAGAACAATCATTTTAAATACAGGAGTGAGAGAAATGGATTTTCGTACCGAATTTAAACCGTTAACCGTCCAACCGGAACAGATCGAAGGAAGAAGTTTTGAAATGATTAATGAAGAAATTGGGGAGCACCCGTTTACCGAGGAGCAATATCCGATTGTCCAGCGCATCATCCATGCATCCGCTGATTTTGAACTCGGGAAAAGCGTCCTCTTTCATCCTGATGCTATTCAGTCCGGCATCCGTGCGATTCGGAGCGGGAAAATGGTAGTTGCCGATGTTCAAATGATTCAAAGCGGGGCTAATAAAGCGCGAATTCAAAAATTCGGCGGAGAAATCAAGGTCTATATTTCTGACCCGGATGTGGTACAAGAAGCCAAACGGTTAAATACCACACGGGCAATTATTTCGATGCGAAAAGCGATCAAAGAAGCGGACGGCGGCATTTTTGCCATCGGGAACGCCCCAACCGCCTTACTCGAACTCATCCGCCTGATTAAAGAAGGAGAAGCGAAACCAGGTCTTGTCATTGGTCTGCCAGTTGGGTTTGTTTCCGCCGCTGAGTCAAAAGAAGAATTAGCCAAGCTCGATATCCCATTCATCACCAATATTGGCAGGAAAGGCGGCAGTACCGTGACTGTTGCTGCATTAAACGCCATTTCCATTATGGCTGAACGGGGATAACCCATGCAGGAAGTACCAAAAGGAAAGCTGCGGGAAGGATATACGACAGGGGCCTGTGCAACGGCGACAACAAAAGCGGCGCTAACGGCATTAATAACCGGTGAGCCGCAAACAGAATCGACCATTTACTTGCCAGTCAAGCGGTTTGCAACCTTTCAGATAGAAAGCTGTGAAGTGACGGAACAAACGGCTACCGCCAGTACGATTAAAGACGCGGGTGATGACCCGGATGCCACCCACAGGGCCTTAATCGTTTCCACCGTGACATGGATCGATGAACCAGGTATCGTCCTTGACGGGGGAATTGGGGTTGGCCGGGTCACAAAGGACGGCTTGCCCGTTCCTGTTGGCGAAGCCGCGATTAATCCTGTTCCCCGGAGAATGATCCGTGAGACGGCCGAAGGGGTTTTAAACGAATTCGGGATTACGAGAGGGATTAAGATCGTCATTTCCGTACCAGCCGGTGAAGAAATCGCCAAAAAAACACTCAATGGACGCTTAGGAATCATTGGCGGGATTTCTATCCTCGGTACCCGAGGGATTGTCGTTCCTTTTTCCACAGCGGCCTATAAGGCCAGCATCATCCAGGCTATTAGTGTTGCCCGGGCCAGTGGCTGCGAGCACGTTGTCATTACAACAGGCGGGCGGAGCGAGAAAAATGCCATGAAGCAATTCCCCGAGCTGTCTGAGGAAGCTTTTATCGAAATGGGTGACTTTGTCGGTTTTACCCTTAAACAATGCAAGAAGCAAGGGGTAAAAAGAGTGTCGATGGTCGGCATGATGGGGAAATTCTCAAAGGTGGCAATGGGGATCATGATGGTCCACTCGAAAAGTGCCCCGGTAGATTTTGATTTTTTAGCGGAGGTGGCAAGCCGTACCGGTGCTGATGCCGCTTTGGTTGAGCAAATTCGAACGGCCAATACGGCATCACAGGTTGGAGATATGATGACAGCACAGGGCCATCTTTCCTTTTTCGAAATGCTAAGCGACCATTGCTGCCTTGCTGCGTTAAAGGAAGTCGATGGCGGGATCGATATAGATACGACCCTTTATACCATGAAGGGGGAAATGTTAGGAAAGGTGGTGCGAAAGAATGGCATCAATTAAAATGATCGGCATCGGGGATGAAGGCAAAGTGAGCCTGCTCCCGATGTACGAAAAATGGATTTATGAAAGTGAACTATTAATAGGAGGAAAGAGACAGCTTTCTTTTTTTCCTGAATTCGCCGGCGAAAAAATCGCGATTGAAGGCGGGCTTTCTTCACTTGTCGAACGGTTGCAGTCGGAGACGAGAAACGTAGTGATTCTAGCTTCTGGAGACCCGTTGTTCTATGGAATTGGAAGCTATTTATCTTCTAAAATCGATTTGGATATTTATCCATATTTAAGTTCGATCCAGCTTGCTTTTGCCAGAATGAAAGAAAGATGGCAGGATGTGTATTTCACTAGCGTTCACGGCAGGAGTATAAAAGGGCTGGCCCAGCGGGTGGATGGAAAAAAAACGGTCGCAATCTTAACCGACACGGAAAATTCCCCGAATAAAATCGCTCAGTATTTGCTTTCCTTTGGCATGACTGAATATGAGGCGTTTGTGGGAGAGAACCTTGGCAGTGACAAAGAACGATGCCGCTGGTTTACCCTTGATGAAATGAAGGATGAAGAGTTTTCACCGCTCAATGTGGTGATTCTCAAGAAAAAGGGGGAAAGCTCGCATTGGCCGATTGGCATTGACGATGCGGAGTTTTTTCAGCGCAAACCGGATAAGGGCTTAATTACCAAAAAGGAAATTCGCACACTAAGCATTAGTGCCCTAAGGTTAATGGAAGACAGTACGGTTTGGGATATTGGGACATGCACAGGTTCTGTTGCGATTGAGGCAGCGAAAATCGCCAGGGAAGGACAAGTGTTTGCCATCGAAAAGAACGAGGGCGACTTGGAAAACTGTAAGCAAAATTTAGCCAAGTTCCGTGTGGATGCAACACTTCTTCACGGGAAAGCACCAGAGGGATTAGATACCTTCCCAGATCCTGATGCGGTTTTTATTGGCGGGACGGCAGGCGGGATGGAAGACATTTTGGATATTTGCTGCAGCCGCTTGAAAGCGTGTGGACGCATTGTCTTAAATGCCGTCACGATTGAAAATCTTTCCGAAGCGATGAGGGCGTTTAAAGAACGGGGATATGAGACGAACATTACTCTTGCGCAAATATCCAGAAGTAAGCCCATTTTGAATCTGACAAGATTTGATGCATTAAATCCGATTTACATAATAGAAGCATGGCGCAAGGAAGGGGAGTAAACATGTTAGGTACATTATACGGCCTTGGGGTTGGCCCGGGGGATCCAGAGCTCATTACCGTTAAGGCGTTTCGTAAATTAAAGGAATCACCAGTGATTGCCTATCCGAAAAAACAAAAGGGCAGCAAAAGTTATGCCCATCGAATCATTGATGTCTATTTTCAGCCGAACGAAAAAGAAATGCTGGGCCTTGTCTTTCCGATGACAAAGGATCCAGCCACTTTGGAAAGAAAATGGACGGAAACCGTGGAAAATGTGTGGGAGAAACTGCAGGATGGAAAGGATGTCGCTTTTGTTACTGAAGGGGATCCTCTTTTATACAGCACGTTTATTCATATGATGCGTTTGATGCAGGAAAAGTATCCGCAGGTTCCGATTGAAGTCGTTCCGGGGATTTCGTCCATTAATGGGGCGGCTTCTAGGCTGGGAATTCCATTGGCAGATGGGGATGAGCATGTGGCGATTGTTCCAGCACGGGATGACTATGAAACCATGAAAAAAGTCATTCAAGACAATGATTGTGTCATATTTATAAAAGTAGCGAAAGTCATTGATTTAATGCTGGAAGTATTACGTGATTTAGATTTGCTTGACAAGGCTTCAGTCGTCACAAAGGTAACGTCGGATGAGGAGATTATTTGGCGGGCAGATGAGCTCGAAGGAGCGGAGCTTGAATACTTAACATTAATGGTGGTGAGAAAATGAAGCTTTATATCATTGGTGCCGGACCAGGCGATCCTGATTTAATCACGGTAAAAGGTCTTCAGCATCTTAAGCAGGCAGATGTCGTTCTTTATGCAGATTCTCTTGTAAACGAAGACTTAATTGCCAAAGCGAAACCTTCCGCCGAAATATTAAAAACGGCCGGGATGCACTTAGAAGAAATGGTCAACGTCATGGCTGACCGAATTCATCAAGGGAAAAAGGTCGTTCGTGTCCACACGGGCGATCCGGCTGTCTATGGGGCGATTATGGAACAAATCGTCTTGTTAAAGAAGAAAGGAATCGAAGTAGAGATTGTTCCGGGTGTGAGTTCTGTGTTTGCAGCCGCCGCGGCCGCGCAAGCCGAGCTGACGATTCCTGATTTAACGCAAACCGTAATCCTGACAAGAGCTGAAGGCAGGACACCTGTGCCAGAATTTGAAAAGCTGGCGGATTTAGCCAAACATCATTGCACGATTGCGCTTTTCTTAAGTGCGACGTTAACGAAAAAGCTTGTCAAGGAATTGACAGGGGCTGGCTGGAGCATGGATACCCCTGTTGCGGTCGTTTATAAAGCCTCGTGGCCGGATCAAAAAATTGTCCGGACCACACTGGAACGGTTGGACGAAGATATGCGAGTAAACGGAATTCGTAAACAGGCGATGATCTTAGCCGGCTGGGCGCTAGATGAAAACATTCACGAACAAGATTATCGTTCCAAGCTGTATGACAAAACATTTACACATGGATTCCGCCGGGGGGTGGACTCGAAATGATCGAGCTTCAGGAAGCGCAAAAGGCGGTCATTCAGCAGAAGGGTGACTATGCCGTTGTTGCGATTACAAAGCATGGGGTCGAACTGGCCCGCAAGCTGGGACATTCGTTTCAACATGCCGATGTGTACTATATGGCGAAGTTTGAAAAAGGAGATGAGCGGAACAAGGATATCCAGTTATTCACCGGAAGCGTTCGCCTTCTTCTGCCCTCTCTTTTCGAGGCCTATAAGGGGCTGATCATCATCATTTCCCTTGGAGCTGTGGTCCGAATGATTGCGCCTATTTTAAAGGATAAAAAAACAGATCCTGCCGTTGTCGTTATCGACGATAAGGGTGAACATGTGATCAGCGTACTGTCAGGCCATATCGGCGGTGCCAATGAACTAACGAAAGAAGTGGCGGCCGCCCTACAGGCCCGTCCCATTATTACCACCGCTTCAGATGTACAGGAAACGATTGCGGTTGATTTGTTCGGAAAACGGTTTGGCTGGATTTGGGACTCGGCTGAAAAGCTGACGCCCGTTAGCGCTTCGGTTGTGAACGAAGAAAAAATCGCCGTGGTTCAGGAGTCAGGTGAAAAAGGCTGGTGGCCATATGGCCGCCCGCTCCCGGGAAATATTCAGCCGTATTCAACAATCCAAGAAGCGCTGGCCGCAAAGCCGGATGCAGCCTTAGTAGTAACCCATCGGAATTTATCCGAGGACGAAACGGAGATTTTACATAATGGTGTTTTATATCGACCAAAGGTGATTGTCCTTGGAATGGGCTGCAACCGCGGAACCACTCGTGCTGAAATCGAAGCAGTGATCGACGAAACGCTTGAGGAATTAGGGTTTTCGAAAAAAAGTGTCAAAGCGGTTTGCACGATTGATCTAAAACAGGATGAAGCGGGGCTGCTCGAAGTGGTGAATAAAAACCGCTGGGAGTTTATTTATTACACACCAGCTGAATTGAATGCCATTGAACTTCAGAACCCTTCTGAAACGGTTTTTAAATATACCGGTGCGTACGGTGTCAGTGAGCCGGCCGCCTTATTGTACAGCGGTGCGGAACAGTTAGCGCTCATGAAGAAGAAATCAGGTAATGTCACCATTTCAGTAGCGGTCATTCCCCATTGATGGAGGAGGGAAAAGAAGATGTCAAATCGCAGACTTGTGATTGCAGGAACAGGCAGCGGTGTCGGAAAAACGACTCTGACCATTGGGCTGATGTCCGCTTTAAGGAAAAAAGGTTATACCGTCCAGGGCTTTAAATGCGGTCCAGATTATATTGACCCGACCTATCATACGGCCGTCACGGGAAGAACGTCAAGAAACATTGACAGCTGGATGCTCAACCACGAGATGGTCAAAGAGATTGTTAACCGCGCAAGTGTTGGGGCGGATATTTCCGTTATCGAGGGGGTAATGGGATTCTTTGATGGGAAAAATCCACTTAACAATACGGGCTCCACTGCCGAAATCAGTCTCATCACCGAAAGTCCTGTTATTTTGGTCGTGAATTGTGCCAGTATGGCCCGTAGTGCGGCGGCCATTGTGAAGGGATTTCAAACGTTACTGGAAGAAGCCAATATTGTCGGGGTGATCGCCAATCGGGTAGGGAGCGAAGGGCATTTTAAAATCGTTCAAACCGCGATTGAGCAAGAATGCGGTATTCCCGTCCTTGGCTATTTGAAAAGAAACGAGGAACTCTCGATTCCGGAACGGCATTTAGGGTTGATACCCTCCGTTGAACGGGGAGAATTGGATCCATTTTTTGAGCAGCTTGGTGATTTAGTGCTTGAAACCATCGATGTAGATTCTTTATATGAGCTAGCGAAAGCTTCCCCTTTAAAGGTAAACGAATCTCAGTTTAAGAGACAAAAGCAGGCAGCTGTAAAAATCGCAGTCGCACGAGATGCCGCCTTTAACTTTTACTATCAGGAAAACCTCGACATGTTAGCAGCCGCCGGAGCAGAGCTGATCGAGTTCTCTCCATTAAAGGGTGAATGCCTGCCGGAACAAGTCGATGGCTTGTATATCGGCGGCGGGTTCCCAGAGGAATTTGCTGAGGAGCTGACCAAACAAACCGATGTAAAGGACTCGATTCGATCGGCCATTGAAAAAGGATTGCCAACCTTGGCGGAATGCGGTGGGTTTATGTACTTAACCGAATCGTTGGAAACCACGGATGAAACGAGTTACAAAATGGTCGGGATCATTCCCGGAAAGGTGAAAATGCAGAAAAAACTAGCGGCTTTGGGATACCGTGAGATCACCGCAGAAGGAGAAAATTTCTTGTTAGCGGGTAATCTGAGTGCAAGAGGTCATGAATTTCACTACTCTACCTTTCATTCGAGAACGGATTTTGACCCGGCCTACCAAACGAAAGGAATGCGCGGGTTTAAGCAGGAGGGCTATCGGAAAGGGAATTTAATTGCAGGTTATACCCATTTTCATTTTGGCTCATGCCCCGAGCTTGTGGAAAATTGGGTGAAGAAATGTAAGGAGTTCAAAGAAAATGGTTAAAGCTCTTCCACTTATGTTTCAAGGTACCAATTCGGATGTCGGCAAAAGTGTTGTCGTAACGGCCTTTTGCCGGATTTTCGCCCAGGACGGATATAAAACAGTTCCGTTTAAATCACAAAATATGGCGTTAAATTCCTATATCACCGTGGACGGAAAAGAAATCGGCAGAGCACAGGGAGTTCAGGCCGAAGCCGCAGGGATTCAGGCAACTACTGATATGAACCCGATTCTACTAAAACCGAACCGAGATAACCAATCGCAAATTGTCGTCCATGGTAAACCATATAAGAATATGGAAGCAGGAAGGTACCGCCGGGAATTCTTTCAAACGGGATTGGAACTAATTCAACAATCACTCTCCACCCTGTCCCAAAATTATGAACGGATTGTCATTGAAGGCGCAGGCAGTCCGGCCGAGATTAATCTGAATGACCGGGAAATGGTCAATATGCGCGTCGCCAAAATGGCGGATGCCCCTGTGATCTTAATTGGGGATATCGAAAAAGGCGGAGTGTTTGCTAGTTTAGTAGGAACCCTCCAACTGATGGAACCAGCGGACCGCGACCGAGTGATAGGCGTGATCATCAATAAATTCCGCGGCGATATCCGCCTGCTAGAATCCGGTTTAACGTGGTTTGAGGAGTATTCAGGTAAACCCGTTCTCGGCGTGATTCCTTACTTGGAGAATCTAAATATTGATGCCGAGGATTCAGTGATTTTAAATCAATATACCTCCACTCAAAATACTGAAAAAGAATTGGATATCGTGGTGATTCAGTATCCGAAAATCTCCAATTTCACCGATGTCGACCCGTTTTTTGCCGAGCCCGATTGTCATGTCCGTTTTATAACGAGAGCGGATCAATTACACGACCCAGATTTAGTGATTCTCCCAGGTAGCAAGAATACAATTGAAGATTTGCTGTTTTTACGAAAGAGCGGCATCGCTCAAAAAATAGCAGAATTACAGAAAAAGAAACATTCCGTTCTTTTCGGTATCTGCGGCGGCTATCAAATGCTCGGTGACAAAATTGAGGATCCGTTGGCGATTGAGTCGCTCCATCAAGAAATCGAAGGTCTTCAGTTACTGCCAATTGAAACGACCATTACGAAAGAAAAGACGACGATCCTATCAAATGGGATGCTGCATCTTTTCGGAAAAAACTTTCATGTGACAGGTTACGAGATTCATATGGGCGAAACCTTGGCGACAGGAGTGTCCCAAGGGCTTATTTTTACGAATGAAAAATGGGATGGCTGCCATTCTTCAGATGAAAACATCATTGGTACTTATTTTCATGGGATATTCCATAATGATGAATTTCGCGAGGAATTGCTTAATCAGATCCGACGCAAAAAGGGGTTAGAGCCCATCCACAAGCGCCCATCTTTTAACCAATTGAGGGAAGAAGCGTTTGACCGGCTGGCAGAACATGTTAGGGAACATGTAAAACTCAATGTCATTGAACAATTAATGAAGGATTACCAAAAAGGGGGATCACCCAATGAATAGCGTAAAAACAGCCATCAAGCCTCTCACTCTTTTGGCAAGGGAAATCTGTGAGACAGCAGCGGATCGTAGGAAAGGAGCGAGAAGATGACAAATGGAAAAGTGTATCTTGTTGGTGCTGGACCAGGAGACCCTAAGCTGATTACGGTTTATGGGATGGAGTGTATCCAGCAGGCGGATGTGATTTTATATGACCGCTTAGTAAATGAGGAACTGCTGAAATATGCAAAGGCGGAGGCAGAGCTGATATTTTGCGGCAAACAGCCAGGAAGACATCAGATCATTCAAGATCAAATTCACGAGCTGTTAATTGAAAAAGCCAGTCAGGGCAAGACTGTCACCAGATTAAAAGGAGGGGATCCCTGTATTTTCGGCCGTGTCGGTGAAGAAGCGGAAATTCTCGCGGAACATGGGATCCGCTATGAAATGGTGCCGGGGATTACAGCTGGTATTGCAGCGCCTGCTTATGCCGGAATTCCGGTGACCCACCGCGATTATGCTTCCTCCTTCGCGATCGTCACTGGCCACAGCCGAGCGGAAAAGGATGAGGATCAATTAAATTGGCCAGCCCTCGCTCAAGGAATCGATACGATTGCCTTTTATATGGGAATTGGGAATTTACCTTATATTGTTTCGAGATTAATCGAGAACGGAAAAAGCCCTGATACGAAAGCCGCCATTATCCAATGGGGGACCACGGCCAAGCAGAAGACGGTGACCGGAAGTTTAAAGGATATCGAAGTCCGGGTCCTTGAAGCCGGGATTACTCATCCGGCGATTGTTCTGGTGGGTGATGTGGTCGGCCTGCGCGAGAAATTACGCTGGTTTCAAGAGGCAGAAGAAAAACAAATTGTTGGAATAGGGAGGGACTAAGATGTCGATTATAGCGGAAATCAAAAATCGAAGAGCGATCCGTGATTATTCGGCTCGAGAGGTCGAAGACGAAAAGATTCACAGCTTATTAGAAGCAGCGACATGGGCACCGAATGACCGGATGCGGGAACCATGGAGTTTTTATGTCATCAAAGGCGAAGCTAAAAAACGATATGAGGCGTTGGCCTATGAATATTTACAGGAACGCTTTCCAACCAAACCAAATTTAATCGAAAGCTCCTTAAAAGTGCTGAAAACCACACCGGTTCATATTGTCGTTACAGCCGACATCGTTCCAGGAGATGAAGAGGCCACTGCCGACAATGAATATGCGGTATGCTGCGCAATCCATTCGATGTGGCTTGCCGCCAAAGAATTGGGATTAGGGCTGGTCTGGAGGACAAGGGGCGTCGGACTTGTTCGCGACCAACGAATGGTTGAGTTTATTGGATCACCCGAAAACAAGAAAATTATCGGAAATTTGTTTATCGGTTATCCCGATCCAGAAGTATTAAAAAAGGCGAAAGTGCCGGCTCGGACATCCTTTGAAGAAAAAACAGTCTGGCTGTAACGAGGAGTGAAACGGATGGAAAAGTTAACAGAAAACAAAGCAAAACGCGGTCTTACATTAGTTTATACCGGTGATGGAAAAGGGAAAACGACGGCAGCTCTTGGGCTCGCTGTCCGTGCCGCTGGGCGGGGAAAACGGGTGCTCATGATTCAATTTATTAAATCACCCGATCGAACGTACGGAGAAAAAATTACGTTCGAAAAATTGGGGATTGAAATTGTGCAGACAGGAGTCGGCTTTACGTGGACGAAAACACCGGAGGAACATCGGGAAGCCCTAAAAACAGCGTGGGCGTTAACGAAAGAAAAGGTACTGTTTGGCGGCTACGATGTTGTCATTTTAGATGAACTGAATAATGCGCTCGCGATTGATAAATTCCCGATTGACGATGTCCTTCCGTTGACAGAAGTACTGGAGTTGATTCAGCACCGCCCCAAGGGGATGCATCTGGTCATTACCGGACGGTCTGCTAAAGAGGAGATCATCACTTGCGCTGATTTAGTAACCGAAATGAAGCCCGTTAAGCACTATTATAATGAAGGAATTCCTGCCGTGAAGGGAATTGAGTTTTAATGGTCTACATTGAGAAATTTGGACATGGCGGCATTTTACTGACGGCCCGACAGTTGTTTCGTAAAGATTCTATTTCGGTGTACCTTCTGAGCGGGCAAAGATGGGCAAACCGTTGCGGACATTGAAGGCCTAGGGAGTCTAATTATATGAAACTAGGAAAAGGAAGCTGCAATGGAACATTTGGAGAATTGGTCCAAGGAATCATTGGTGATCGCCCTTATTTAATCACTCTCCCGATATCGAGTTTAAGAAGTGAGGCTAGGTTTATTCCAGATCCATTCGTTAACGGAATAAGAGTGGCAGACTCAAAAGTAAAAGCTCAAAGAGCAGGGGAATGGTTATTCCAACTGTTTGGGGTAAAGGGCGGCGGGGATCTCGAGATACGCTCTAATATCCCAGTTGGTAAAGGTCTGGCCAGCAGTTCAGCAGATATTGTTGCTGCATTAAGAGCAATTGCTGACAGCTATAGTCTTCTGCTCACAAATGAAATGATCTCGATGATTGCCGCAAAAGTGGAACCTACCGATGGGGTAATGTATGAGGAAGTAGTGGTCTATGACTATATTCACGGTCAGCTGATTGAAAGCTTTGGGGCCTTACCCCCATTCATCCTCGTGGGTATCGACCTTGGGGGGATGATCAACACAATTGAATTTAATGAAGTTCCGAAAGAGTACAGCCAGAACGATCAACAGCAATTTATGAAAGCTTATGATCTGGTTACAAAAGGGTTTAAGGAGAAAAATTTAACTTATATTGGGGAGGCAGCAACCCTCAGTGCACGGGTGAATCAAAAAATATTGCAAAAGCCTGTTTTTCCTTTATTAGATCAGCTGGCCCATCGCTATCAGGGTGGAATCGTTGTCGCCCACAGTGGAACGGTCGCGGGAATTTTACTAGATGGAAATCTTCCAAACGGTGATGAGGTGGTTTCACACTTATTTAGGGAAATGTCACTCGCTTTCAAGGGTGTTCCTATAAATTTATTTCATTATGAAAGCAGGGAAAAGATAATAATTTGAAAGATTCCCAAAGTCGATATGGGCGATTGCTGCAGGTAATACGGCAAGTTTTATGCCAGTTGTATTAGGGATCATCTTTATTAGATGAAACGCCAATTGTATTCTGCCAGTTTGTCGACTATTTGCACGTACCCAAAAATCCTCAATCTGTCAAAGGTTTAGGATTGATTTTTTATGTTGCAACTGTTTATAAAAGGGAGGAATTTTTAAATGGAAACTGTATCACTGTTTTTACTTGTTTTTGTATTGGGGCTTCGGCATGGGTTGGATGCTGATCATCTTGCCTTTATTGATGGACAAACCCGTTATAATTGGCGAATGGGCAGTTCGTTTGCACGTTGGGTGGGTACATTATTTTCACTTGGTCACGGAGGAATGGTAGCTGTGACAGCTGGTATTTTAGGAATGGTGATAGAGAATTTTTCATTCCCAGCTTATTTTGATAATATTGCATCATGGGTGTCGATTATTTCATTATTCCTTATTGGAACGTTAAATACGTATAATCTGTTACGCACTAGAAACAATCACGAAGAGTTTCAACTTAGTGGACTAAAGGGAAAGTTTATTCCAAAAATTGCGAAGGGGACTACAAATCCTTTTCTTATTATTTTAGTAGGGGCTTTGTTTGCCTTGGCTGCCGAGACAGTAAGTCAAACCGCCGTCTGGTCTTTGGCGGCAGGAAATGCAAGTGAATATACCCCTTTATTTTTAGGGCTAGTTTTTATGTTTGGCATGATGATTACAGATACAATTGATTCGATGATTGTCTATAAAATGGTGAACCAGTCCAGCAAAATCGGTCAAGCTGCGTCACGAATAATGGGTTGGGTGATTGTCGTCTTGGCATACGGGGTTTCCTTCTATCTGGCATTTACTTTCTTTAACCCTTGGGCAGAAATAGATTTCGAAATCGTGGGAGTCATTCTTTTCATTTTCTTAGTCGCATCATTTATCTTAATAAGCGTTTATTCTAAGAAACAGAATCATGAAATAAATACTACTAATTAATTATAAAAGCTCTGACAATTGTATAGTGTCAGAGCTCTTTTATCCTCTATAATAATCGTCCGTAAAATTACGTAAATTAAGAATCTACAATCTTTTTTTGCTGTTATAGTTGCTCACAAGCAGTTATATGGAAACAAATAATTCTTTTTTTTTAATTATTTGAATTTTATAGTTCAGGGAGAGGCATGAATGAAGACTGGAATAGAAAAAGATTATCAAAAAGCAGCGTAAAACCCCTAGCTTTAGATATGGGGATATAAGCTGTATTTTTGTTCGTTTTTTTAGGATAATGCAAGTAATTTTACTATACATTCTTTGAAATTCTTTGGTATAATGGAAATATAAACAGAACGTTTGTTCCTTTTGGAGAGGCGTGAATGAAATGTATCGATCCTATAAAATACAAATTCAGCCGGAACATGAATTGTTCGACTACTGTGACTCACTCTGTTTTAAAGCGAAGAACTTGTACAATATCACCAACTACTATATTAGATAGGTTTACACAGCTTTAAACAAAAAAACAAGAAATGAAAATCAACTTCAAGTTCTAACAGAAATTCAGGCTTATTTACCTCAAATGAATAAA
>NZ_NUOW01000049.1:0-21071 GCF_002584635.1 Bacillus sp. AFS031507 | reverse complement strand
TTGGCTTAGCTTCACTTTCTTACGAAAGATTCACTAATAATTTTTGTTTGTTTGCACGATTTTGTTTGTTTAGTTTTCAAAGAACAATCTTGTCTGTCAAAAGTGACAGTGAAACTATCATATCATATCTTTATTATAATATCAATATAATAATTTTATTTTTTTATTATCACTTTTAATTAATAAAACTGCTGTTAAAAGCAACTTCCTAATAATAGCACCTTCGATTTACTTATGCAATAGAAAGTTTCATTTCTTCAAAAACTATTTTTAAGATAACAATACTTTTTTCCTTTTAATTCAACAACCAAAACTGGGCCCACTGGACCTCTACTCTATAATCTAATAGTGCCGGCGATAACAAATTGCGCATGATCATAATTATCACCTCCCTTACTATTTAAAAAGAGAAGTCCCGGTTAGGGTCTAGTGCCTGCCACCTATAATTCTATAAATCTTCGACAAAACACGGGGAGTGACAGGCACGAAATTTTATTCCATCTTAATTATTTCTTCCATAAAAGCTAGAATCTCTTTACGTAAAGTAGGTTCCTGCAGTGCAAATTCTATGGTTGTCTTCACAAACCCACTCTTTTCTCCTACATCATACCTCTTACCTTCAAAATCATATGCAAACACCCGTTGGATCTGATTCAACTTCTGGATCGCATCCGTCAACTGAATTTCTCCACCAGCCCCAGTTTCCTGCTGTTCCAAAAACATGAATATCTCTGGAGTTAGTATATAACGTCCCAAAATGGCTAGATTAGAAGGGGCAGTTCCAGCCTTAGGCTTTTCAACCAAATTATTTATTTGATACCTTCTACCCACCTGATCCAAAGGTTCAACAATCCCATACCGATGTGTCTCATCATCTGGAACAGACTGTACTCCAATAACTGACGAATGCGTTTCTTCATATATATTAATAAGCTGTTTTAAACAAGGAGTCTCACTTTGAACAATATCATCACCCAAGAGAACCGCAAACGGCTCATCCCCTATAAAGTTACGAGCACACCAAACTGCATGTCCTAGCCCCTTTGGTTCCTTCTGACGAATATAATGAATATCCGCAAGATTAGTAGCATAACGTACTTTTTCAAGTAGATCTAACTTTCCCTTTTCCAATAGATTTTGCTCTAATTCATGTGCAATATCAAAATGGTCTTCAATCGCCCGTTTCCCCTTACCAGTAACAATAATAATATCTTCAATACCTGAAGCCACTGCTTCTTCGACAATATATTGAATGGTTGGTTTATCAATAATCGGCAACATTTCCTTAGGCATTGCCTTTGTTGCAGGTAGAAATCTTGTTCCAAGTCCAGCAGCTGGAATAATCGCCTTCCGTACTCGTTTCATACTTACTCCACCTTCTTATTATTTTTTTGTAAAAAACAGGGGGTTTACAGTTCCAAACTACATTCATCCATATAATCATTCTTCTACCCAGTTAGTTTAAGCATATCTTCACTATATTTATTTTAACACAGATATCCACATGGACGGTTCTCATGTTATTTAATTTGGTTAGTCCTATTCCATTGAAAAAGGGTCAGGTCCCACTACTAATTCATGCTTAACGTAGTGGGGCCTGACCCTTAATGAAGGGGATCTTCACATATTTTTTTAATCATTGTCCCTAGCTAATAATAGATTCACTGTAATTGAAAGCATATCTCTTAAAGCTCCGAAAGCATTGTCAACATCTAGACGTTCCGTCCATTTATGAGCATCCTTTCCAACAGGGCCTAGGTTGAGTACAGGAATATTTAGACTCTCTAATACATCTAAAGGAACACTATATCCCTTATCCCAAAGAGGCATGTTAGCGGTGAGGTCTCCAAGGCTTGAAGCAGGTTTATCTAAAGATACATAGCTTAAGTCCGATAATCCAGCAAAATAATTTTGTTTTTTAAGCTCGATATGATACTGGTTTTTGGCATACCCAATGATATGATCCACTACACGACTAATACGCGGGTGGTTTCGAGAGTTTACCGCCGGGTAATAAGGCGGAGCAAAGAAAAGGACAATCATTGGTGATAACTCTTTACAAAGGATAGAAAGCTCATCAACCAGATGAATGGTCAGGTCGCGATCGTCCTTCAGCCCTCTGCTGCTCATTACATTCGTTTGAATAGTATCGACTTTTTCTTTTCCATAGGTTTCGATTGCATAACGGAGTAATTCATCAAAATGATAAACCTTTACAGAAACTTCATGTGGTGTAGAATTTTCTAGTTTCGAAAAATGGGCTGCTCTTTTTCCGTAACCTTGTTCGATCCTTCGGGCAACTTTTTCAGCATTTTTCCTTAGGTGTTCAACGACTTCATTCATTGATCGTTCCATAATAAACATATTAAACATCGTAATCGCGCGATGAGGTATTTGCACATTGTATTCTTTTTTTAAGTCTTTCTGGATTAGAGTTGTTGGAGGAGGAGTGACCTCACCTTCAACCACTTCACAAAATTCAGTGTTCAACTCTAACTCATTCGTTAGTAACGAGGCCATATAATTCCCATTTAATCCTGAGAAAGGCTCACCCACATGTGTTTCCTTCCCGTAGCAGAGAAACCCAGGTAAAATCTTACCAATTGAACCGGAATAAATATATTGATTCTCATCTCCTGGATAGCGGGCAAACATTGGCTCTGAGTTTAAACACGCGTTGTATTCAAGATTATGCTGCTTCGCCATTTCCAATAGGATCGGTGCCGCATTACGCATCCCTACAGAATTCACTTCTTCATCACAAACCGTTAATAGCAATAAATTCCCATCAAATGATCCAGAACATGCCTCTTCGATGAGCGACATATGCAGAGCTAAACCACACTTCATATCCATCGTTCCCCTGCCGAACAACCAATTTCCATTTTCTAAGTCCTTTTGAACATCTTTAGGCATATGATTCTTGTTTTCATAAAATAACTCTGTTAATTTTTTCGGATGAAAAGCATATTCCTGCCAATCACCATAATCCTCTACTCCCACTACATCAAAATGACTGACAAGAATCACGGTTCTTTTTTCATTCGTCCCCTTTTTTACGAGGGCCGTAACAAATTTACGGTCGTCCTCTGTTGTATGAAGAGTTAAATACTCTTCATTCGTTTGAAAGTAAGGAAGCTCACGAAGTTTATTTTCAACATATTCCGCCACTTTGATTTCGCCGATACTATGTGTCACACTTGGAATCTCAACAAGTTCACAGAGTGAGTCCAATAATTGATTTTTTGTTTGCCATTTACTTTCTTTTACCATCATTTGCTTACGTCATCCCCTTTTAAATAAAAATTGTGCTTGTATTTGTATACAATTGTTTTTAAAAAAATATTTATGAGTAAATATAAGTTTAAGAAGCCCCAGCAGCAGGTCATCCTACTAGAGCGCCTAACCCCATACGGTTTTTTATTTTAAAAGTGTAAGTCCAAATCTTTTGGATACATTTTTCACATGATTGGCCATGCATTCAGTTGCTTCTTCTGGGTCTTTCCTTTCAAGAGCATCAATGATTTGAAGATGTTCTTGAAGAGCTTCTGACGCACTATCTTGTAGCGTATTCGTTAGAATGAGATACCTTTGCATCTGGGTGCGAAGAGAATTAATAAATTCATTTAATTTATGGTTATTGGTAAACTCCGCGAGATAGCTATGAAATTGGGTGTCCAAATTAATAAATTGGCTAAAATCTTGTTCAACGATACTTTCACGCTGTTGATTACAAATATCTTTTAAAAATGCTAATTGCTCTTCGTCAATGCTTAAGCAGGCAAGTTTAGCTGCTAGAGGTTCCAACGTTTCTCTTAAAACCTGGTACTCTCGTGCTTCTTCTACAGAGATCATTCGAACTCTTGTTTGTTTGGATGATTCCATTTCAGCCAGACCTTCATAGACTAGCTTTTTTAGGGCGGTTCGGATCGGAGTTCGGCTGATCCCCAGCTTTTCGGCTAAATGCTCTTCGGTTAAATACTCCAATGGTTTTATATCATTATTGATAATGGCATTTTTTATCACATCATACGCTTGATCAGATAACGAACCAGCAGATTTCAATTTTCGCATAATAATCTTCCTTTACCTTTAGTCCAATTTAGAAATTACTTAAACGTATAATCAAACTATATTGTACTAGAAGGACAATATAGTTTGATTATAACATGATGTTAAGATTGTAAATATCTGCAAAATAAATTCCCATTAAATTTATTGAACAATTAGAGTGAAACTGTAAAAAGATCCTTTCTAGTTGGGGTCACCATCTTATTAAGGTTTCCCCACTGCCCTTTTGTTCTTAATGGAATCCATAAAAAGTTCGATTCGACCTAAAGCTGTTTTGAGCATTTCCATGGAAGCAGCATATGAAATCCTTATGAAACCTTCTCCATATTCAGAAAATCCAGTGCCAGGCACCACCGCCACTCTTGCTTCTTGTAAAAGGTTCATCGCAAAATCGAATGAATTCATGTTGGTACTTTTTATCGAAGGGAAAACATAAAAGGCACCCTCTGGTTTCACAACATCAAATCCCATGTTCGTTAATCGTTCGCAAACATAATCTCTTCTTTTCCTATATTCTACGACCATTTGATGCGCATCATTGATTCCATGTGTGAGAGCCTCAACGGCTGCATGCTGGCTTATCGTGCTAGCACAGACTGAATTATAAAGATGCACCTTCAACATTCCTTCAGATAAATGGGCCGGCGCAAAGGTAAAACCAATTCTCCACCCAGTCATAGAATGTGACTTAGCAAGACCATTAATAACGATCGTTTTTTCCCTCATTCCTGGAAAAGAGGCAATCGAATAATGTTTTTTATCAAAAGTCAGTTCACTATATATTTCATCCGAAACTACGAAAATATTCTTTTCCCTCAGAAGTCGTGCAATTTCAATTATCTCTTCTTGATCTAACACGCTTCCTAACGGATTAGATGGAGAGCAAAGGACAAGGCAGCGAGTTTTTTTGGTAATTTTACTTTCAATCAGTTCGGCATTGACCTTGAACTGATTTTGAGTCACATCAATATATACGGGAACTGCCCCACACAATCTGATAAGCGGTTCGTACCCTGGATAAATAGGAGCTGGGAGAAGGACTTCGTCTCCCTCTCGCAAAATCGTGCGAAATGCTGTATCAATGGCTTCTGTCGCTCCGTTGGTGACAATGATTTCCTTTTCGGCGTCATAGGATAGACCGTATTTACGATGCACAAAGTCACTAGCCGCTTGTCTAAGGCCAAGTAACCCCGCATTATGCGTATAGGCCGTTTGATTCCGTCTTATGGCTGAAATACCAGCCTCTTTTATATGTTCGGGGGTACGAAAATCAGGCTGACCAAGGGTAAGATTAATCGCATCAGGATAATCAGCAACCATATTGGAAAATTTCCTAATACTAGGAACCTGAATCGTCGTAACTCTCTTATTGATCAAATTTTCCATGTGATCTCACCTTTTTTTAGTTTTAAACTCATTCATCATTTCTTATTTATTTTCCACTGGAACTAAAGGACGATCAGGCTTAATAAAGAACCATATCAAAGCTGCAATAATGACAGGGATAATGTTGATTAATAGAGTCGTGTTCCAACCCATTTCTTGTGCAAACCAACCGCAGATAATCGGAGATGTGATCCCTCCAATGGCTCCCCACGTATTCATCCAGCCACTGACGGAACCGGAGAATTCTTGACCTAAATCGTTCGCAATCGCCCAAGAAGCAACAATAGGTAACCCTAGTGCACCAAGAGTTATTGTCAACCAAACAACGTTTGATGTAGGACTAACAGAGTAAGCAGAGAGATACAAGCCTACCATGAAAACGACAAAACCGAATATAGCCATCCCCCCACGAGCGATCATCCGTGAGTTTGTTTTTTGTAGGATTTTATCTGAAACAGCACCACCGATTAGAACGGAGAGACAGATAGCCAACCAAGGGAAACTTGCAGCAAATCCCATTTCTTTTAGAGAAAAGTTCCTTGCCTCCATTAAATATGTAGGCAGCCATGTTAGAAAGAATGTGTTCATGTAGATCACAACTAGATATTGAATCCCTACCAACCAAAATCGGTAGTTTTTCAAATACTGCTTCCAAGGGGCTGATTTTTTTTGAAGACCGGAAAAACTACGGTTTTCAATAATGAGCCTTTTTTCTGTTTCAGAAATCCAAGGATGCTGTTCTGGCTTATCTCGTCCAAAGAAATACCAAGCCACTGCAACCACGATGCCCAAAAGACCAAAAGCATAAAAGACCCCTTGCCAACCAAACGCTGCCAAAATGGCTACTGAAATCCCTGGTGCAATAACCGGACCCAAGAAGGAACCAGCTAACAAAGCACTAGACGCACGTCCTTTTTCATGCTTTTGAAACCAGTGAGAGTTGAAAACAGCGTTCCCCGGATACATCGGGCCCTCACCAGCTCCAAATAAAAATCTTATAATACACATGACAACATAATTGGCACTTGCAGCGGTTAAAGCAGTAAAGATGGACCACCATGCAACTGCGATGGTCACGATTTTCCTTGCTCCAAACCTTTCAGCCAGCATACCGCCAGGAATTTGCGCAAAACAATACCCTAAGTAAAAAAGTGAAGAGAGTAGTCCAAATTGAACTTTATTCAAACCTAAATCTTCCATCATTGGTACAGCTACGATAGAAATATTTGATCGGTCCATGTAAGCGATGAAACCAATGATAAAAAATAGAAAGGCAAGTCCCCAACGTAACCCGATTTTCTTTTCCTTTACCTGTACCATTTCTATTTGTTTTTCAGCTTCCATTCTTCCCACCGTACCCTCTCCTTTTTTAAAATAAATGTAGAAAAGCAGCAAAAAAATAGATAATCATTTTAATAGTCTTTCATATCATTAGTCGTTCTTGCTTTTTTCCACCAGCTGATCCCATATTGGGTCAAAGCGGCGAAGGTAATTTTCTGCACCTAACTGTTCTAAATCTTGGCGGCGTTTTTCATCGGCTTCCTGTTCCTTTTTACCAATTTCGAGATAGGTTAATGCATCCTCTTTTGGGACTACTAATAAGCCATCGTTGCTTCCGACAATAATATCGCCGGGGTTAATAACACAACCGGAAATGGATACTGGCACATTTACATCGCCATCAAGACTGTAAACTTTGGTGGTTAAAGGGGAAACAGCGTAAGAAAAAACCTTAAATTGGAGATCAATAATCATCCTGGTATCTGTAACCGGTCCGTTAATGATACAAGCAATCGCACCTTTTTCCATAGCAAGTTTAGTTGTGATTTCTCCCCAACAAGCAAAACGTTCCTCTTCGTTCATATCAATAACAACCACATCACCAGGTTTCACAAAATCTAATGCCTTATTGACTAATAAACCATCATTGGGAGGTATCCTTACGGTGACTGCAGGTCCTGCAAAGGTATTGTCAATTGGAAATAAGGGCTTAATTTTTCTTGTACTGATTAATTGAAAATTGAGACTGTGTCCATAATCACTTGGAGAAATCGCTTCCAATTCTTTAATAACTTGTGGATCTGGTCTTTGAATTTCAGAAATA
This sequence comes from Bacillus sp. AFS031507, assembly GCF_002584635.1. Taxonomy (NCBI): domain Bacteria; kingdom Bacillati; phylum Bacillota; class Bacilli; order Caryophanales; family Bacillaceae; genus Bacillus; species Bacillus sp. AFS031507. The sequence goes on along the minus strand of NZ_NUOW01000049.1, from coordinate 13,510 downwards.
ATCTTCATTCTGTTATTTCTACCCCTCTCTTCTATTGTATACAAATACAAATACATTATATATGCGAGAAAGATCAATTGTAAATACTATTTAGAAAATTAAATTTCTTACAATCCATTCTTAAATACATGTTCAAAACCACTTGTTTATCCAGAAAGCGCAAAAAACATTCGGTATACGATTAAATCCACATTCAGAAAAAATGTCGACATCTGTCTTCTTTGAAGTGATTATGTAATTTAAATATGCTAGATGAATTCTGAATTCTTTGTTAAATTAGAGCTATCTAGTAAAACAGGGGGAGATGAAGTGAAAATAGTATTAATCGTAACTGGTATTATTTTGGCTGTTTTAATAGGCGTAAAATACGAAGGTTTTAAACCGGTCGACAATGGAGCCGAATCAGGAAAAAAACAAGAGAAAGTAGAAGCGAAAGCTGTTCAAGATACGGTCAATAAGGAGAAAAAGGAAGTAGACAAGCAACAGACAGCCAAAATTGGCGGAGTTCAATATGATATTGGAATTGATGACAGCAGTTCACAAGATGCGGTGATCGAAGTGATGCACAAGATGACACATCAAAAAGTGAAGGCGAAAGAAAAATGGGGAGCCATTCCAATGATTCCAGATACAATTAATCAAGTTTATGACATTGTGGAGAACAGTGAGTTCGAACAAAAAGATGATTTGCTAGCCATTTTAGATAAATGGAAAAAAGGCACTTTTTCTGACGTAGATGATGACCACAACTATTTCTGGACGTACCAAGGCGGGACGATCGGTAAAGCTTATGGAATAATGAGCAAATCAGAAGAAGAAACGTTCATCCTGAATAACTTTGAAGAAGATATTGCACGTGAAGTAAGCTCCCAGCACTAATGGGAGCTGCAATATCCAGTTACAACTTCATTCTGTTATTTCTATTTCTATTAAAACCTATCAATCTTCGACAAAATCCTTGGAGTGATAGGCATGGAAATTTAGTTTCTTACTATTAAGCTATTGCTTCTAAATTCGCTCATTAAATGGTTAAGTTCGCTCATTAAAGCCCAAAATTCGCCCATAGAACTCGAAGATTCGCTCATAAAACTCAAAAATCCGCCCATTGAAGGTCAAGACGTTTAATAAATCATAAATGCGCAACTATCGAAGTGTAATTTTACACAAAACATCATCTAAACGAGCCCCCCATGAGTAATCCTCTCAAACTTCAGATCCTTATTACGTAATTATTGCTTCTTATTATATATTGTTTGACTCTTACTACATATTTTCCGACTCTTACTACATATTTTCTTACACTTACTACATATTTTCCGAAACTTACGACATTTGCTGGATAATAATTGGAAATCCTCTCAAACTTTAGATTAATACAACACAATTATGGGTTCTTACTTTGCAACTTCGGAGATTCATTGGCTGATAAAATGCTAGTTTCGCTGATAAAGGTGGGATTTCCGCTGATAAAATGGTCCAGTTCGCTGATATCCTTCAATAATTCGCTGATAAGCTGCTCATTGGGCTAATTTTCCCCCTTCAGGCTCCCTCCTCTGCCTAAAAGTTAGCTCTATTTGCGTAAATTTAGCTTTTATTTGCGGATTCACTGCTTTTATTTGCAGATCCGTCTACGAAATCCTGAAAACTCTATTATAATGCCCTGAGAGACGCTATCCTCCAGGGCATTTTTCAATTTAATTAAAATTCCCCCCTCCCTACCCTGTCTATTTTGCCGACTTTTTTCTATATAGAAGGTGAAAGGTGGTGAGAGACAATGACACTAGCGTTATTAGAAGTAACGAAGCTTCGCATCGTGTTTGAAGCGGGCATGGATGACGAGGGAAATCCCATCCTCAAATCGAAAACGTTTAGCAATGTCACCAAGGCAGCTACTGCAGATCAATTATCGCAAGCGGCACTAGCAGTTGCAGTTCTATGCAATGACACGCTAAACAAAGTGGAGCGGAATGATATCATCGCAATTGTAGGTTAATAGTCTAAAGTGAAAAAGAATGACAGCTCCGCGATTCTAGGTTAATAGTCTAGTAAAAAAACGAAGGGATAGGAGGTGAAAGAAATGGCAAAAACATTGGAATTGCAATTTGCCACGGAGTTTGGAAAGACGGCAAGTCTTTCCGTTGATAACCCAAAAGAGCCGATTGACGAAGAAGTCGTAAAATTATCGATGGCGCAGATTATTGCATCTGAAGTTTTCACAACTAACAGCGGGAAGTTTGTTGCTGCAAAAGGAGCAAGAGTAATCGACCGCAATGTGACGGATTACACCCTTGCCTAATAAGGAAGAGAGGCCGGATTCGTTATGAACCCAGCCTCTTTTTATAACAAGTGGAAGGAGGAGAGAAAAGTGGATCAGTTGATTCCAATCATCAGCCAGGTGGGATTCCCCATCGTTGTGACGCTCTATTTGCTATACCGAATTGAAGCAAAGCTTGATTTGGTCGTCCAGTCGCTACAGACACTTCCTGAGCGGATGAGGGAGCGGGCATAAAAAAGAGAAACCACCTTAGATCTACTATCAAGTAGATCTAAGGTGGTTTCTTGTTTTTATTCTTTCAGTTTCCACAATCTAAAACCCTATCAATCTTTGACAAAGTTCGGGGGTGACAGGCACTAAATTTAGGGAATTTTCCCCTTAACCTGCTTTAACGTCGCTACTATTAGAAAGCTAACAATCACTAATAAGAGCCATGAACTCACCTTTCCTAGATGAACGAAACTCCATGCATCGGTTTGGTTCGGATATTTCCACGCTCCAAAAAACGTTGCGATATTTTCGGCTATCCATATAAAAAATCCGATGAGTACAAAGGAAAGTGCGAGCGGCATACGGTAACGAGTTCCATCAACCTCGTATGTGACCCATGATTGCCAAAAGACTATAATAACAAGGCCAGATAACAACCAACGAAAGTCAATCCAATAATGGTGGGTGAAAAAATTTAAATAAATCGCAGCTGCAAGAGGTACAACTACCAAAAACGGCGGCCACCTAATCAGTTCAACCTTAAGCCTCCTCCATGCCTGGCAAAGAAAACTCGCTACACTTGCGTACATGAATCCGCTATACAAAGGCACTCCTAAAATTTTGAAATATCCTTCCTCTGGATAAGACCAGGAGCCCATATGTACCTTGAAAAGTTCAAGAGCAAGTCCAATAAGGTGGAACAATGTGATAACCTTTAGCTCATCCCGTGTTTCAAGTCCAGAACGCACCATCCACCACTGCATCAGAAGGCAGATGATGAGCAGCCAGTCATACCGTGGCAGGTAGGGAAGTGGCATGATTTGTGTAAAAGCCAAAGAGGCAAAAATAATCACAGGAAACAAACATGATAGGGCCTGCTCCCAACCAAAACGAACGAGTTGTTTTATTGCTCTCATGATTTGTACCTTCAAAGGTTTTTTCTGAGAATAATTTTGAATAATTAAATTCATTAGTAAATCCCCTTTTATGAATTTGATTCATCAGAATTTCAGCAGATTATTTTCATGGTAGCTAAATGGACTAAATTATTTATTGAGTTCTCTTAAAGAAATAATTTCAATGTCTGAACAATAAAAGTGTAAGGTATCATCTTCGTAGTCTATCACTTCATATTTCTTATTTCCCCAACCTCTATCCTTTATATCGTAAATCTCGATTGACATTTGATGATAGATACCCCCACTTTCAAAATTGATACTCTTAGGGTTGTAGAAGCGAAACCAGGCAATATATTGTTTTTCTTTATCCTTAATAATAAAATCTATGTCGAGTACACAATTGTCTTCAAAAGACCTATTTTGAAAGTTCAAAAGGAATCTAACAATAAACTCTATATTTTGTAATGAAAAATCTTTTATTTTATCAGTTATAAGGCTAATATTTTTTATCAATTTGAATCACTTCCTTGGTGAATCTTAATTGTTATAAAATTGGCAAGTTTAGGCCGCCACGTCTCTACGTGTAAAAAGGAGCCAGGAAATCAGATTGAACACGAGGAAATAGACAGCGAGCACTCCGATGGAAAAGGACAATGTCATTCCCTCTTGGAAAGGATGTCCGGTCAGGTACTGCGTAAGATCGGTGTTGGCGAACAACAGGTACTTGCTCCAATCGAACCGCTGCAGTGCCCCCAGAATAATATTACCCGCAAACAAGGCGCCGATGGAAAACCCGATAGCCATCGCGCTACTTCGGAAGGCGGACGAGATCATAAAGGCCATGGTTACGTACATGACCGTGGATACACCGCCCAGCATATACGTTTTCCACAGATTGAGGACCATATTCCTTTCGACGATTTGCCCTTCCGCAGTCATGCTGATCAACGGTAGATCCATGTATCCAAAGCCGTATAAGATTCCGTTGACCGCGACGGATATGACAAACAGAGTGAGTAACAGCAGCATGCTGAATAACAGAAAAGAGATATACTTGGAGACGAGGATCTTGACCCGGTTGGCTGGCCGGATGAGCAGCAGCTTGATGGTGCCGGATGAAAATTCGCCCGCCAGACCGTCTCCCGCAATGATGATGGTGAAAATGGTAATCACGATCATCAGATTGGCCGAACTGTTCACACCATCCCACATCGTGCCGTCCGTCGAGCGAATATTCTGCTCCAAATGATAGTCGTTGACGGCAATCTGCTGCTGATAGAACATTTGATCCTCTTCATCCAGCTTGGGCTGCTTCAGAATTTCGCTCCATTGCTGCTTCTCCTGCAGCAGTTCTGCCCGCCAGCCTTCGCCTTGCGCCTTTTTTCCATCGGAATGCCATTCAATGATGTTGACAAAAAGCACAAAAGCGGCCATAAGTCCGACCAGAATCCAAGTTCGCACCCGTCGGTAAATCTTCATATTTTCATTGAGTACTAGATTAACCAATTTGTCCACCCCCCGTTATTTCCAAGAATCGATCTTCTAGAGACTCAGAATGTCCGGGATGTGTTCCCGCTCGGTTGTGACCTCGATGATCCCCTCCTGAGCGAGCTTGACCTCCTGAACCCCATCCATCTGCCTCATGGTCACCAATGCCTGTTCCGCTGGCTGTGCTTGGATTAGATACGTTTGAGCTTGATCGTTCCCTTGGGAAAAATGCTGAACCGGCATCACATGGACTAGCTTTCCCTGCTGGAGGATGGCGACCCTGTCGCACATGAGCTCCATCTCGGACAACAGATGGCTGGAGACGATAACCGTGATTCCTTCCGTACGGGTCAAATGCCGCAAATAATCGCGCAGTTCGCGAATCCCCGCCGGGTCAAGACCGTTCGTCGGTTCATCGAGAATCAGCAGGGACGGCCGATGCAGCAGTGCCTGGGCGACTCCCAGACGCTGGCGCATGCCGAGCGAGTACTTTTTGACTTTGTCATGGATGCGGTTTTCCAGCTTGACCAGCGACACCACTTCGTCAATCCTTTCCTTGGTTACCCCCGGCACCATGCGGGCGTAGTGAACGAGGTTATGGTACCCGCTCAGATACTTGTACATTTCTGGACTTTCCACTATGGCGCCGACGTGCCCGATCGCTTGCTCGAATTCGGTTTTGATATTTTCCCCCTTAATCAGTATCTGTCCCTTAGTGATCGACATCAGTCCGACGATCATGCGGATTGTGGTTGTTTTACCGGCCCCATTTGGACCAAGGAAACCGAAAATTTCGCCTTGCGGTACGTCAAATGTAAGATCGTCGATGATGGTGGTCCGGCCAATCCGTTTGGTCACATGACTCAAGCTGATGATAGGTTCTTTGCTCATACATGTCCTCCTTTAATGATGATTTGGACGTTTCGTCCTTTTGTTCACAATGCCTTATTAATCTTGGATGTCTTCATCACTTCGGTATTCTAAAATATCTCCTGGCTGACATTCTAATGCCTTACAAATCGCTTCTAAAGTTGAAAGCCTAATTGCTTTTGCCTTTCCATTTTTCAATATAGAAAGGTTAGCCATCGTGATTCCAACCCTTTCCGAGAGTTCTGTTACGCTCATTTTCCTTTTCGCCAGCATCACATCAATATTGATTATCATTGCCATTGTTATCACCTCAGACGATTAAGTCATTTTCCGATTTTATATCAATCGCTTCTTGTAAAAGTCTTTGAAGAACAGCAGCGAATACTGCGATTACTATTGAAACAAAGATAGGGACCATTCCGATTATGATGAGACCTGGGGCATCGTCTAGATCTGCTACGAGATAAACAAATGGCAAAATGACCACATACAAACCACTGATTGTCATTGCACAGATTTTAATATTCTTTAGAGCTTTAACAGACAATTCAGAGAAAGCCTGATTCTTGTCAATACAGCTTAAAAGTTTAAGAGCCTGATACAATGCAACGAAAAACGGTATCACTGATACATACATACCTATTAAAATGGGATATAGGATATGGGCATAATCTGGATTTACTGAATTCTTAGCTAACCAAGGCAACCCAAATATACACAAAGCAAGAACTGGAGTTCCAATAAGGAAAACAGCCATCCTTAAAAATAGTGTTGACCCTCGTTTCATACAAAGCACCTCACATATTTATTATCTATTTGAAATTTAACACGTTATTTATTGATTTACAATAAACTTTTATTATTTTTTATAATATTTTTATTGATAACTAAATATTAATTTTAGACAAAAATAAAAAACATTCCTCATTACTAAGAAATGTTCCATAAATTCACACTGTTCAATTTATAAGCCTTGATAGAACATAAAAAGCTAAATTATGTATCTTATGACTATATAAACAACCTCACCCTTTACGGGCTTGAGGGTTGTTTATATGGTCATTTTTATATGATTATTTTACATTTCTCGTAAGATAGGAAGGGTACAACAACGGAAGGAGCCACCAGATTTAATGATTTCTGTGATATCCACTTCAATAACTTGAAAGCCTCGGTTACGAAGCTGCTTGTTTACCTTCTCGTTGACCGGCAGACTTAATACCCGTTTGTTCCCGATACTCAATACATTTGTACCTAATTGAAATTGTTCTTCTTCCGAAACTTCAATTAATTCATAGCGTGAAGCAAAAAGCTCGATGTCTTTTTTCGTTAAGGCATTTGGGTAAATAAGGGCCACATCAGGAGAAACAACATTAAATATACAATCCAGATGCAGGTATTTTGCTTTAAAAGAGATGGGAATGACATTGAATTGATTCAAAAGACGCTGTAATTGATCAGCAGCTTTTTGGTCCGTTCGATTGCTGAGCCCCACGTAAATTCTTTCCCGATCAATCACAACATCTCCGCCCTCAATTCGTTCCTCGGCTAAATTATAATAAGAGATTTCTTCATCCTCGAGCCATTGTTTTAAAACGTTTTCCTCCCCTCCGCGAACATCTGTTGCCATATTAGCAACAAAGATTGTTTGCCCTAGAGTAAAACCAATATCCCGGGTAAAGACCTGTTCAGGATATTTTTTATGATAAGGCAATAAAATAACTTCGATGCCATTCTGCTTTAGCGTTTTGACAAATTTACTGTGCTGCTCAAGCGCGCGTTCAATATGGATACCTTCATTCTTAAAATGCTCTTGCGTTTCATTAATTACTTCGCGGATCGTCATATATTGAGGCTGACAAAGGATTACTCGTTTTAATACATCGTATTCACTCATGCAAAAAGTCTTGTTGTTTGTCTTTGGGATTTCTGCCATTTTGCTGCCCTCCTGCGTTCTCTTTTTAAATTAGGTTTTCCTAATCTATCGTTAATATTACTAAAAAATACAGCCATTCGACTAAATACCATATAGGCTATACTATTCAAACGTTTAGTTAAAACAGCTAAAAGTACTGATTTAGAAGAACCTTCCCTGACAAGCAAGAATGGAAATTGTCGAGAATCGGAGGTAAATTCCGCAGGAAATAACCCAACTTTCCACAAAATCAGATAGGTTTCTATTAAACTTACATAATTCTATTAATTGCCTGTCCATTCCCTACTACACAAAAGGAGCAAGAGTGATCGACCGCAATGTGACGGATTACACCCTTGCCTAATAAGGAAGAGAGGCCGGATTCGTTATGAACCCAGCCTCTTTTTTATAAACAATGGAAGGAGGAGAGAAAAGTGGAGCAGTTGATTCCAATCATCAGCCAGGTGGGATTCCCCATCGTTGTGAAGCTTTATTTGCTTTACCGAATTGAAGCAAAGCTTGATTTGGTCGTCCAATCGATACAGACACTTCCTGAGCGGATGAGGGAGCGAACATAAAAAAGAGAAACCACCCAGCCTCTACTATCAAGTAGATCTAAGGTGGTTTCTTGTTGTTATTCTTTCAGTTCCACAATCTAAAACCCTAGCATTCTTCGACAAATTCCTAGGCGTGCGAGGCACTGGAATCTAATTAAGGCTTCACACTTATGATCGTGGTCCAGCCGCTATACACCTTGGTTTTGCCAACCATTCTATAGGCTCTTAATTTATAATAATAAGTCCTTCCTCTTGTTAAACCACTGTTCGTGTAATATAAGGAAGCGGTACTTTTTAGAAGAGTATAGGCTCCTGAGCTCGATGTAGCTCTGTAAAGTTCATAACCACTGGCGCCTGCTACAGCACTCCATGTCAGCTTAAAGCTGGTCGAACTTACTCTAGCTGATTTGAAGTTAGCCGGAACAGATGGTAGAGGTTTTGCAAAAACAACAGCCGATAAATTACTATAAACCTTCGTACTTCCGACCATGCGGTAAGCTCTAATTTTATAGTAATAGGGTGTATTTGTAACAAGCCCTGAATTATTAAAACTTGTGGATGTGGTTGACCCTGCATAATAATAAGACCCCGTACTTGAGGTTGCCCGATATACCTCATATCCGCTTGCGCCACTAACAGCTGTCCAGCTCGTTTTGATACTATTATAAGCCGATGATGCTGCCTTGGCTGAAGATGGTGTCGCAAGGACTGGTTTGGCAGAAACGACCGAACTATAACCACTATAGGCTGATGGTGTTACAGTTTTATAGGCTCTAACCTTATAGTAATAAGCCGTCCCCGTATTCAGAGATGTGCTGCTATATGACGTACTCGTCGTAGACGCTATTTTTGTATAAGTCCCCGTGCTGGATGTTGATCGATAAATCTCATATCCTGAGGAGCCGCTAACGGCTGACCAAGATAAGTTCACGCTATTGTAAGTACTTGCCACGGCCTTCAAATTCGCTGGTGATGCAAGTGTTACAGTGATTTGGCGTGTAACAGTCGTTTCATTCCCTGACGAGTCCGTAACAGTATACGTCAACGTGTATACACCGGGAGTCTTACTGTTGACTAAACCATTAATTTTTATGGCACTTGTCACATCTCCATCTGAGTTATCCATGGCAGTTACGCCAACTCTTGGATCAAACGTTGTGTTCACATAAATTGTCTTCGATGTTGCCCCTGAAATGACTGGTTTTATGTTATCATATTGTCTGTTTAAAACAGTACCGGGATAGTAGAAAGATAAAATGTCCTTGTACAGGATACCTGCAGCTGCACGGTGATTAGCACCATATTGACTTAAACCTACACCATGTCCGTTCCCGGAGCCTGAAAACACAAAAGCATCGTTGGTTTCGTTGATAGAAAACAGATTGCTCTTCATGTCTCTTGTACCGGCCTTCTTTGGGTCAGGGTCGTTTGTGCCGATGATCGTCCGCATATCGTCTGCAAGCTGGTTATTGATACTTGCGGTTTGGAGTTCAAGCTCCCCGTCTGAATTGAACATGTCTTTAATAAAAAATTCGAGCGTTAGATTACTTTTTGTAAATCGACCGCTTTCGGTAGGAGAATTAAAGGAAACCTTAGGGATCGAAACAATTTTAATTTGTTTACCACTAAATCCTGGTAAATTTTTTATTATCCATTTTTTAATGTTGCTCGCGTAAAGTTCATCTATTTCATTCTTGGAATCCCACCAATTGTCAGGATTTTTGAGATCCAATGAAGTGATATCCATTTGCTGTTTATGCAAGGTAGCTTCCCAGGTATTGGTCGTATCGTACTCGTCGGTTTGAACCTTAAAATACGGAAGGGATTTTGGGTACCAAACATTAAATAGTTTTTCCGTTTTTCCACCGTTAGAGGCAGAGAAAACAGCATCAATGACATTCCCATCGTTAGTTAAGATTTCACCTTCTGTCGCGTCAACTGCCTCAGATGATCTAGGATGTAAGCTTGTCACGCCTCCATATACCTGAAAAGTGGTAGTATCATTGATCACCTGGTTCAAACGAAAATACGCATAGGTTCGGGCTGAAACCGCCTGTGCCTTTAGGGCCTCCATCGGCCAAAGCGCAGGCATTTCATCCGGGACAACACTCTTTACATAATCTTCGAAATTAATAGTGTTAATCGGCCTGACATATTGATTTTTTTCCACTGTAAAAAGAAAACTGCCGGCATACTCACGATTGTTGATCACGGCATGGTCAATACTATTAACCGGAGTAATCGATAATTCGCTCCCGGTGGCTAATCTCGTGGTTCCATCATATAAGCCAAGCGTTTCATTCTCTACCTTCACCGTATAACTTCGATCACTGGTTAATAGATTCGTGGAATCCCCGTTTAAATAGTAGCTTCCCACTATTTTTAATGAAATACTTGACTGATTCCCTAAATATTTCACTAACTTTACCTGAACCTGCGGCTCTGCTGTAATCGTGGCTGCCTCTTTATAACTTGGAACCATCCCCAAGCAGACAACGAATACAATTAAGTAGATTAATAGTTTTTTCATAAGAAAATCCTCTCTCTTTGTTTCATATCTTAATAATACTTCTTTTTCTACCATATTTCCTCATTTGTCCTAAAAAATAGGAATCCCGGTGACTGGCACCTGAATCTTTCATTCTACCATTTTCCACCAATCAGCACCCGCCATCCTCGACAAATGACGATAGAATTCTTCCTAATTAAACGTTTGATTGAAAGTGCCACAAACCCTTTTGAAAAAAGAACTTTAGCCTCGATTCAAGAGAATTTCTTGTCGAGGAAATGCTCTGCTTTCTTCTCAAATTCTACAAAGCTAGCCAATAAAAATGGCTTTCTACACTCATCGACGGGTTCTTACAAGTTGGCATGTTAATCAAACGATTGTGTAAAAATGGGATAAATCCCGTTGTTTAAAGCTTTCTCTCTTGATTCAGGTAAAATAATTGTCGTTGATTGACTAGATTTTAATAGATTATTCCTCCAGATTAGCAATTATGATCTTTTTCGTCTAAATACTGCATTCTTTGGCAAATACCTTGTTTTTCTCCTTTTACACAAACGATTGGTTAAAACTCTCCTCAGTACCCGTCATGACTGGATTTATCACTTAAAATACCTGAAAGGACTGTCGATTGCCGTCTCCAACCATTCCTTTTTGAAAAAAGAACCCAAGTGGACATCTGAATTAGGATTTCTCCCAATTCATATATGTGACCTTTACTGAGTGTCCTCTAGTAAACCTAGTTACAGAATAAATATAGGTGGTTATCAAAAGGAGAAAATTGTATTTGGTCAGCCATTTGTTTGCGAAACGACACTATTTGTTTGAATAAAGCCATACGTTAGTAATAAATCATTTTTCGAACAATCTAAAGTATCATCATTTCGTATAGGTTTTATCTACCTTCATTGTTGTAATTAGCAATTGAACTGTAATGATTAACATTAAAATCAAAATTACAGCGCTCATATAGTATTGAATATTAGGTTTATATCCATATATAAAGAATAGAAAAAAAGATAAGATAAACAAAAACGATAAAAACAGCTCAAAAATTAATGTAATAATAAAAAATAGTACATAAGGCATAACAATCTCTTTGTGAGAAACGTGTTTTAAAGTTAATCCCTCCCAACATAAGTCTGCTAATTTATTTATTTTCCTCATTGGTACCACTCCTATTAATCCCAACTGAAATCAATTGCGTCAATTAAAGAATATATAAACATGACCAATTATTTCCTTATTATTAGAAAAATAAACTATTATTTTTCATTTATTGTATTTGCGTTGGTTTTATGGTGGTACCTCTAATTTGAAAATAGGTATTAATATTGAACTTAAAGCATAACAAAAAGGCTTCACGGGGAGCGAAACCTTTTTTGTTAACAGAGTTCATATTATTCTAATGCCTTGATGTAAATTAAATATTCTAGCCTACTTTACTTTCTTCTATGGCATGCTGCCAACTTGGGTAGTAATACAAAGCACTCCGCATTAAATCAGGATAAAGTTGTTTTACCTCTTTTTTACGTAGAGAATTACCTTGGTTCTGTAACTTCTGGATCTGAGTAATGACTTCCTTTGATGTGAATGGAATATCCATTTTTCATTCCTCCCTTTCCAAGTTATCTTTACTATTTTCCCCTTTGGCTAACAATATAAAACCCGAAAACAAAACTTTGCACTAAAAACTCCTTTTGTGTTCATAAAATATTGCTTTTTTTAGTGAGTTCAAGGAATCCTTATATTTCTTATTTTGCTTCATTCAGCAATTGTTGTCTTTTTTGTATACCTTGCTCTATTTTATCATTGAGCTGGGTAATGATCGAATCAATGGTTTTTTGATCTTTTTTGTTGATTGCTTCTTGCAGTTGCTGCTCCCAGTCCGTCTGTTTTTCTTTTACTTTTGCTAGGTCTTCTTTGTTAATTTGAATCACTTTTGCTCCAGGAAGTTTTTCCATTTCTTTCATGGCTTGCTCTTTTGTGATGGTTCCTGCTTTTACTTTATCCATAATCGCCTTCACTTGCTCATTGTCTGCGCCGGAAATTTTTATACGAACACCTTTTCCTCCGCCATGAAGTTTCATAAGCTGTTGTTTCGCTTCCTGTTTCGATAGATTACCATCTTTTACTTTCTCGATAATCACTTTTGCTTCCGGCGAAGCTTCTATCTTTTTGTTAAATTTTACTCTTTTTCCAAACTCCACTTTCTTTCCAAGCTTTTCTCTCAATGAGCGCATTGTCTTTACATTGTTTTCATATTCTTGTTCTACAGCCGGGGAGGCGTATTGTAATGCTTTGTTCAATAACTCATCCCTTTTATCGGATTTTTTATATACGATCTGTTCTTGTTTTGCTTTATCCGTATTTTCCTTGTCCGATTTGATTGCAGATGCAGCAGAACCAAGTAAAGCAAGTGTGATTGCCGGTACCAGTAAAGATGATTTAACTTTCATTCACATTCCTCCTTTATTGTAGAAATGGCATTACCACTTCCCTATCTAATTTATCCACTTGGTGTGTACTTTCAGTGAAAAAAATATGAAAAAATTAAGAAATGTTATCGTTATGCAGATTGTATTGGGGCAAAAATATCGAAAGTTATTAAAATGGGATTGGAAATACTATTGTAATATAAACGCCACGGATGTAAACGATTTAACATCTCCCTGTTCTTTGTGTCAGAAAATTCTATGTTACGATGATAAAAACTTAGCAACCAAAGAACATGGAGGGTAAAAGAATGCTTAAAAAAATTATTTCAATTATAGCAGTTGCTGTACTCTC
>NZ_NUOW01000048.1:229-36262 GCF_002584635.1 Bacillus sp. AFS031507 | reverse complement strand
ACCCTGTAAGAACCGTCCCCGTGGAATTCCCGTACAGCAGGGTGATCACGTCTTAAATATTTATTTTGAAAATCGTCCTACTAACGCCCAATACAGGATTAAGCTGAAAACAGTAATGAGTGAAAGAACCAATAAAATATTACTATATAAGGAAGCGTCCGGATTATTTAGATATTCTAAGATATTTCCTTTCATTGATGAGTTATCCATCATTGCTGCTGTATAGGCTATTCCAATGGAAGCAGCTACATTAAGAATCAAATTATAAAATCCGACCGCTGTTCCCGAGTTTTCTTTCGCAATAGTGCTAACACATGAATCAATCATCGGGGCATACATAAACGCAAACGAACTAGAGAATAAAATCATGGAAAATACGAAAACAATCACAGAACTTTGTACAAAAAATCCGCCTACCAATAGACTGGTTGTAATACCAACCATTGCAATAGTGATACATTGTCTGGTTCCTAATACTCTTGCAATTTTTCCAGAAAGTGCCCCAACAGTGGCTGCTAAGACATAAGCCGGGATTAGCAATAACGAAATGGTATCAAGCTTCAAATCATAAAGCTTTTCAAGGAGAAACGGAAACAAGAAAATATACGCTAGTTGCACTGAGTAAATAACAAAAGCGATTGCTAACAAAGCGATGAAACGCTTATTTTGGAAAAATGAAATGCCAATGAAAGCTTTGGAATCCTTGCTAATATAAACTAAGAATAAGGCAATTGCGACAATAAACACGAGAAGATAAATATAGTTAAAATCCGTAATATATAACAATAGGGAGGCCGCAATTGCTCCTACTAGAAATAAGCCAATTACATCAACATTACCGCCTTTCCTTTCTTCTTTTGGTAGATATTTCGAAATAAAAGGAAGGAAGAAAAGGGTTATTAATGGAACTAAAAATAGAGTTGTCCAATGAAAATAAGTGGAAACATATCCCCCAGTCAAGGCTCCGATTACTTGTGAAAGGGCAAAACTGCTAGTACTTAATCCCAAAAACTTCTTTTGTTCCCTTGGAGGTAAGTGTTTAGTCACAAATATTACGTATAACGTTTCAGCTGATGCTAACCCGGAGGTTTGAATAATGCGTGAAAAAACAACCAGGATAAACGAATGCTGAAAAATATAACCCAAAACTGAACCGATACATATTAACATAATACCCACGATAAAAAGTCTTCTAATACTGATGGAATCCGCCAGAGTTGCGTATACCACTGCCCCGATTCCAATCATAAGTCCAGCCAAGGTGGCTTGCCAGCTAACCGTGGTCGCAGATATATTAAAATCTTTTGCCATATCTACCGAAATAATTTTAAATGAATTGTCAATGACCAAGCATAATAAAAATAATAGTAAGATAATAGGTACAGCTTTTTTCACATTATATTCTTGAGATTCCGTCATACTTGCACTTGCACTCAGTGTAGTCATTTTACTATTCTCCTCCTCTGTCATAAATAAGTCGTCTCTATGTTGCCTAGTCAATGTCTAGACTATTGGCTACCTCAGGATAATGCTAGGCTTAAGCAAGTTCCAATGCAATTTCCATCATATTGGTAAAGGCTGTTTCTCTTTCTTCCGATGTTGTTTGTTCATTTCTAAAAACATGGTCACTTACCGTTAAAATCGTAAGCGCATTAACCCCTGAATAGGCAGCATTCATATAAAGTCCGGCAGTCTCCATTTCAACACTTAAAATCCCCATTTTACTCCATTTTTCTACCGCTGTCGGATCCGCATTATAAAAAATATCACTAGTAAGGACATTTCCAACATGTACTGGAAGACCTTTTTCATCAGCCACTTTTTTGGCTTTTTCCAATAAGGAAAAGGAAGCAATATTCGAATAGTGCCCAGGTAGATTATATTGGTGTACATATTGGGAATCTGTCGAGGCACCCATTGCGAAAACGATATCATACAAGTTCAAATGATCCTGAATTGCACCACATGAACCAATGCGAATCAAGTTTTTTACACCAAATACATGAATCAGTTCCCAAGAGTAAAGACTCATGCTAGGCATCCCCATTCCTGTTCCCATAACCGATATTTTCTTTCCATTATAAGTTCCTGTATAGCCAAACATATTACGAACGGAATTGAACTGTACCACGTCTTCCAAGTAGGACTCGGCAATAAATTTGGCTCTTAATGGGTCCCCTGGTAAAAGGATGGTCTCTGCAATCTCTACCCCATTTGGTTTGATATGTGCTGTTTCTTTTAGTTCACGTGTACTCATTTTAATTTCTCCTTTTATTAGAATTTTGCGGAATTACCAAAAGTAACGTTCACATCCTACATGTTTCCGCTTACATTCACTTTAGGGTAAATCCATTTCAATACAAAGTTGTATAGTTGTATAAAAACTTGTATACGTTTTATAATAAAAAGATTATCACACCATAAATCTGATAACAATATATTTTTTTAACAGCCAAATAAAAAAACAGTGCATTTTATTAGAAATGACACTGCTTTCAATGGGTTTATTTATTTTTTGTCAGCCTGAAAAAATAGCCTTTATTCGGTAAAATTATTTGGATACATTGATAGTAATGTGACTGAACTCAGTTGGGATATAGTATTTATTATAGACAACAGGATATTTGTCGCTGATGTATACACTTTCTAATATCAAATCACATTCTTGTGCGTTAAAAATTTGATATTTTAGTGATGGTGTATTGATGGATTTGGAACGCTTAATTTCGATAGTTGATGAATTCGCAAGTTCATATACTTTTTGATCAAGCATTTCTAATAATTGTTGTTCATTCTGTAAATCTAAATTTAATTCAGAAACTGCTTCTATTGCCATAATGGTAAAAGCATATGCTACTACCTGATCACCGCTTTTATACCACCGTTCATAAGCAACAACTGCGGTCATATTACGATGCAGTACTTGTTTGGCATAGTCACTTACTAGTTCAATTCTAAAATATAGTTCTACGTCATCCACTTTTCCAGGATAGCATTTGTATAAAGGATTCCCCAGCTTTTCCAATCCAAACATATTTCTATTTTCATGGAATTTTGTAATAAAATTACCTTTCCCATGGATATTTTTTACCAAGCCATCTTCTTGTAAAAGCGACAAAGCATGTCTGAGTGTCATTCTGCTGACACCAAATACTTTTGCCAATTCAGGT
Organism: Bacillus sp. AFS031507; assembly: GCF_002584635.1. Classification (NCBI taxonomy): domain Bacteria; kingdom Bacillati; phylum Bacillota; class Bacilli; order Caryophanales; family Bacillaceae; genus Bacillus; species Bacillus sp. AFS031507. Next base: position 33,092 of record NZ_NUOW01000048.1, on the reverse strand, counting down.
TCCGTCGGGAGCCTGCTGTCAGGAGGAAACGTTCCATCCATAATAAGTTTATACAATTTATCATAAACAATGGCAAATAATGGACGTTTGGTTTTATTAAGATCATCAAGTTTATTTTTCATTTTCCTACACACCTTTAAATAGACTTGCTTATTCATTATATAAACAACCTAAAATACAATACAAGCTAATCTCTGTTTATTATTCAACTTTATAAAATTGCATCATAAATTGTCTATACTTATTAAGAATGTTTTTTTATGGAGTCTGCAAAGAGGGGATTTCAGCCATTATCAATGAGTGGAATACGCTTGCTAGTTATTTTATTTACACCCCAACCATTTAAAAAGGAATCGTGGCATATCATGCCACGATTCCTTTCTTTGCTGAATATAAATGTCACTGCTTTAAGAAGGACTTCTATCCTTATTCTTGTAATCAGACTCTTTAAACTTACTGCATGAGTAAAAATGACTAAATTTTTACTAGATCCTCTTCGTTTGGTAAGGAAGATATCGCTCCTACCCTTGTACATACAAGTGCCCCTACTTTATTTGCAAATAGAATGATCTCTTTCAGTTTACTAAAATCATTAAGAATTGTATTAATGGACTCCAAGTTTGCAAACTGATATAAAGCAGCACCGACAAATGCATCACCAGCACCGGTAGAGTCAATTGAATTTATTTCTATACTGTTTATTACACCTACATCATTTCCATTTGAAAGAAGAGTTCCTTCACTTCCAAGAGTCACAGCCACAATTTTCGCTCCCAAATGATGGAGTTTCTCTATTCCTTCATACTTATCCATTTTTCCTGTGATAAGTTCAAGCTCCTCTTCACTTACTTTTACAAAATCAGCCATGGATATACCTTTTCTAGCTAAACTAATAAATTCTTCTATTCTATTTTTCCATAAATCCTTACGGAAATTAGGGTCAAATGATAGGAATATTCCACTATTTTGCGCAAAGTTCATTGCATTAAAGTAGGTTGTTTTAAAAGGGTTATCAAGTAACGCTGTTGCGGATCCAAAGTGTATTATTTTTGCTCTACTTAGTCTATCTAAATTTAAGTTTTCGTCTGTTAGATGTTGATCTGCTCCTCTATTGAATACAAAATCCCTTTCACCGTCTGCTTGGAGAGAAACAAATGCTAAGGTTGTTGGTGCTAAATCATCGGTAACAACCATCGATGTATCTACACCCACCTCGTTTAAAGTTTCTATCAAGAATGATCCAAATGGGTCATTTCCTACTTTCCCAATAAGACTCGCCACCCCACCTAGCTTTGAAATGGCAGCTGCTACATTTGCCGGGGCACCTCCAGCCTTCTTTAGGAAATGATCACCTTCTTTTAAATTAACATCAATATCTGTACAGAAAAAATCGATTAACAGCTCCCCAACGCACATAACTGAGCGGGATATTTTATTCATTTATTTTCCACTCTCCATTCTTATCGCTTCTATTAATTTAGAATACAAAGTATCTAGATCTATATCATAAAGAGTTCCCTATTTTGTATATAGAGAGATTTAAATAGCTCATATTGCTCATTATATACATATCCATTCCTTTCATTTGGCTCTACTAGCCTATCACTCTTTTTTACCATTTCACTTACTGCTTCTTCCATTGAATTGAAGACTTTTGTACCTACTGCTGCCATAATTGCTGCTCCTTTACAGGCATGTTCCTTCGTCAAGGTAGTACATATACTTTTTTGAAAAACGTCTGCTACAATTTGCATCCATAAATCACTTTGGATAAATCCACCTGAAGCGATAACCTGCTCAACAGGTATTTGTAGTTCATTAAAAATCTCTAATGAATCACGCAATGAAAAAGCAACACCTTCCATCACCGCTCTCAACATGTGGTAACGATTGTGCTTTAATTGAAGTCCAAAAAACATCCCTTTAGCATTAGCATCCATATGGGGTGTTCTGTCTCCATTTAAATATGGTAGGAAGAGTAACTTTTCACTACCTGATGGAATTTTACTAGTTTCTTTATTTAACTTAGTAAAGTCTGCGATATATAAAATATTTTCCATTAACCATTTTAATGATAGTCCTGCACTTAAATTAGCACCTAATATGTACCAGTTTTTCACATGACAGAATGTATTTGTACGATATAGTCTGTCATGAACTGGTTGATTTACTGGTGAAAATAACTGTCCTCCTGTTCCAATCGTACAGGAAATTGTCCCCGAAGAAAGGATGCCATTCCCAACAGCCTGCATCGGCTGATCCCCTCCACCATATACGACAGGGGTTGCTAATTTCAATCCAGTTTCATTGGCTGCAATTCGTGTTACGTAACCAGCGATCTCGTATGGCTCACGGCATAGTGGAAAAAGGTTCCTATTTATCCCTAACTTTTTAATTAGATCTTCAGCCCATTCTCTTCTTTCTATATTAAATATTAATGTTCCACAAGCATCTGTTGAATCTGTACCAATCTCACCAGTTATTCTGTAACGAATATAATCTTTAGGTAAAACCACTTTATCTATTTTTTCATAATTAAAAGGTTCATGGTCTTTTATCCACATTAAAGAAGGCAGTAAAAAACCAGGAGAAAGTGCATTCAGTGTGTGCCTTCCTACTTCTTCCTTTTGTATTTTATTATGTATGGAGTGGATTTGCTGCTGACTTCTTTGGTCACACCAAATGATCGCTGGTCTTATTACTTGTTTGTCTTTATCAAGTATTACTAAACCATGCATTTGTCCAGAAAAACTAATTCCAGTAATTTCAACCTCATATCCCCCCACTTTTTGTAAACAATGCTGTATGGTCTTCTTTGTAGCTCTCCACCATTCTTCAGGATCTTGTTCCGCCCAATTTCTTGCAGGAGTATTTATGCTATACACCTCACTATCTGAAAAACACTCTGTTCCAGTATAGTCAATCAGGCATGTCTTCACACTAGAGGTTCCAAGATCTATTCCAAGCAAGTACTTCATCAAATACCCCCTTTTTGTTCGCAAAACTGCATGAAGAATGAAGGCTGTCGATCATTCGACAGCCTTTAAAATGTCTTACTTCCAATGAAAAAAATCCACTTATTGGAAAGATATTTTATCTTTTTTTACCTTTATTACTCTTGTTCTCTACATTGTTAAATACATCTGTTGAATTCCATTAAGCTGCACTATTTCCACGTAAGCGATCTAATAATACCGCAGCAACAATTACTCCACCTTTGACTACAAGCTGCCAATAATAGTTAACGTCCATTAGAGTTAAGCCATTACTAATAACGCCCATAATTAATACCCCAATGATCGTTGCTTGTATCTTTCCTTTACCACCTGTTAGACTAGTTCCACCCAAAATAACCGCGGCAATTGCATCTAACTCATACATTTGTCCTGCAGTTGGTTGACCAGAATACAACCTGCCGGCTAAAACGACCCCACCTAAACCTGCTAATAATCCACTGATGGAATAAACATTAATTAATGACTTCTCAACCTTAATCCCTGTTAATCGTGCTGCTTCTTCATTTCCACCAATGGCATAAATATGGCGGCCAAACATAGTATACTTTAAAACATAAAACATAACCATATAAACAAAAACCATGATATAGATAGGAGTTGGTATTCCAAAAATAGCTCCGCCTCCAATGAATTTGAACGTTTCATTTTGCAAAACAATCGGATAACCACCACTAATGACATAAGCAAGACCTCGAACATAGGTGAAACTACCTAATGTAACAATAAATGCTGGTAATTTGGTTTTAGCAGTGAAAAATCCATTTATTAGTCCTACTGCATACCCTACAGCCACACCTGATATCATAGCAATGACGGGGTTAACTCCTGCTGAAGAGACCATAACTGAAATAACGCCGGATAAAGCAACTGTTGACCCGACCGACAAATCAATTCCACCAGTTAATATCACAATTGTCATTCCAGCAGCTAGCACAGCAATGATGGAAACCTGCTTTAATACATTTAACATATTGGCCGTTTCTAAGAAATTAGGCGCGGTAAAAGAAAGGACAACACATAATAAGATTAAAATCATGATCATACCCAATCGATTCCATAATCCGTGAAGGACCTTCCCAACATGAAGGCTTTCTCTTTGTGATATTGTTTGAGTATTTCCCCTCATTTTCTTACTCCCCCCTAGTAGCTAAGTACATAATTTTTTCCTGTGTGGCTTCTTCTCTCGAAAGTTCTCCTGTTAATCTTCCTTCGCACATGACGAGGATTCGATCACTTACGCCTAAGACTTCCGGAAGCTCAGATGAAATCATTAAAACTGCCAAGCCATTTTCGGCAAGCTTTGAAACAATTTTATGTATTTCAGTCTTTGCCCCAATATCCACACCTCTCGTGGGTTCATCAAGCAGTAATACTTTAGGTGCGATGGACAGCCATCTTGCGATCACAACTTTTTGTTGATTACCACCACTTAAGTTCGATACCTGCTGTTCCGGTGAGGCAATTTTTATGTTTAGTTCTTTTATATAACGATTAGCGGTAGCATTCACTTCTTTCCAACTAACAATTCCTGCCTTCGTATGCTTTTTCAACTCTGCCATTAAAATATTCTCTTTTACGGACATAGATAAAAATAAACCTTGCTCTTTCCTGCTTTCAGGTACATGAGCAATCCCATTAGCCATTGCGTCTATGGGGGATTGTATTTTAACAGACTTTCCGTCTACAAATATTTCGCCACTTTTCAACTCAGATACACCAAATAGAGCCCTAACTAACTCTGTTCTCCCCGCACCTACAAGCCCTGCTAAACCAATAATTTCACCTGGATAAATTTTAAACGAAACGTTTTTAACAATGGTGTTATCTGAAACATTTCTCAGTTCTAGAACAGGGGAACTGCTTTTTGAAAGTTTTTTAGGATCAGAAGACTTCTCTCGATTAAACAAATCTTTTAAATCACGACCTACCATAAGCTTCACAAGGTGATCGGGGTTGGTCTCTTCAATGGGGTCACTTGCAATCCACTCACCGTCACGTAAGACAGTAAATCTATCAGCAATCGTAAAAATTTCTTCCATTCTATGAGAAATATAAACGATGGCAACACCCTGTTTTTTTAAATCCTCAATAATATCAAATAGTTTCATAATCTCTTTATCTGTTAAAGAGGCTGTTGGTTCATCCATGATAAGAACCTCTGCCTTAAAGGATAATGCTCGGGCGATCTCCACCATTTGTTGTTGAGCAACGCTTAGGGTTGAAACCAATTGGCGTGGGTCAAGATTAGAGCCCATTGAATCTAACACCTTTTGTGCACTTTTATGCACCTCGCCCCACTTAACCATCCCTAACCGATTTCTCGGAAAGGTTGAACCCATTAAGATATTTTCACTAATCGACAAATTGGGAGAAAGGCTTAATTCCTGATGAATAACATTTATTCCTTTGTTCCTTGCATCAACAGGATCCTTCCACAAAGTCGGCTGACCTTTAAAATAGATCTTTCCACCATTATTATCAGGTGTATAGATCCCTGCTAATATTTTCATAAAAGTTGACTTTCCGGCTCCATTCTCACCCATTAATGCATGTACTTCACCTGGATAAAGTTCAATTTTCACATTGTTTAATACGGTTACACTTGAGAATGTTTTACTAATCCCTTCCATATTCAACACTGGATTTTTATGACCATGTTGAACCTTCACTACCCGTTCTGTAACTGCCATATTATTATCTCACCCCTTTTTTTAATTTGAAAAAGGCTGAATAAGGTTCTTTCCTTATCAGCCCTTTTTATGGAGGAGGCTTACCACCCTTGGTAAGAATCTAATTTATCTTGAGTAACAAGTTTAACCGGAACTTTAATAAGGTCTTCTACGTCTTCGCCATTTTTCACTTTCATTCCAATTTCAACAGCCTTTTTCACCATTTCGCTTGGTGATTGTGCTGAAGTTGCCTTAATAGTACTTCCCTTTTTGGCCATCGCTTCTGTCACTTCAGGAGCACCATCTACGCCTACAATGAAAAATTCATCTTTACGATCTGCTTGCTCTTGAGCAATTTCAACACCGATTGCTTCAGGGTCATTGATGGCAAATACGGCGTCAATAGAGCCTGATGGATTAGCTTGTAAAATACTTTCCATAACGGTTAATGCCTTTTCACGATTTCCTTCGCCGTTTTGCTTCGCTACTATTTTAATTTTAGAATCTTTAATAGCATCCTCAAACCCTTTAATACGGTCTGTTACGGCTGAAACAGGAGGTCCATCAATGATAGCAATGTTTCCTTTTCCACCTAATTGTTCAATGACATATTCTCCAGCTAGTTTACCAGCTTGATAGTTATCCGATGTAACAGTAGCATCAACACCGCCTTCAGCATTCGTATCTACAGCGATTACAGGAATACCAGCGTCTTTTGCCTGTTGAACAGCTGCTGCAATTCCTTTAGTATCAACAGCATTTAATAAAATTACATCTACGTTTTTTGTAATGAAGTTTTCAATTTGAGAAGTTTGCTTTGCGAGATCATATTCAGCACTTTCAACAAAAACCTCTGCACCTAATTCTTTCCCTGCTTCTTCAACCCCTTTTGACATGGCAACAAAGAAAGGATTGGCCAAAGTACCCACAGTTAATCCAATTGTTAACTTTTTGTCACCTTTTTGCTCTTTGTTATCTTTGGTAGATTCACTTGATGATTCACTAGCACTAGTACACGCAGTCATCACAACCATTACAAACATTAAAACTAGTATTAATAGCATTTTTACATTTATTCTCATTATGATCCCCCTAATTTTTATAGACTTAAAAGATTACTTAAAGGAAGGTAGATATTGTTATCGCTTTCAGTTTTAATGACATCACCTCCTTAAAAACATTTTTAGGTTGTACAAATAGATCTATAAATCCTTTCTACTAGATTATTAGGTATAAACCCCTCTGTTACCGTTTTCATCTCTTTGAAAAAAAATCATTTCAATGATTATTTTTGGAGCTTTATTTGAACGTTATTGATCATTTGTGCTCGTTTTTGACCGTTTTAAGTTAATTCAGATTATATTATGTCTGTTTTTAATTGTCAACAATTCCATATTTAGACAAAAATATATTAATATAGCTAAATATGAACTATTCAAATAGAAGTTCTCACAGATCATGGCATATATTTCAATGATATTTGACAATCTTTTCTATAAAGAAAGGAACCTAATTTTTATGCTTATTTATTATATTGGTAAAATGCAACAAAAATAAAAAATAGATTCAGCGCCTGTCACGCTCCAGAAAGTTTTATCGTTTTTGTCGAAGGATATGACAGACAACGATAAACCAAAAACACCCTCTCCTATTAGGAAGGGTGTTTTGGTTTATTTCTTTTGGTTTCGCAATGCACAGGCACCGTTCTAATAAAAAAAACCTGTATAGATTAAATCTACACAGGTTTTTGAAGCATATCTTTTAATCATATCACTTGGATTTCTTGTCCACTACTCTCTTTTTTATATGAAAATTTCATTTTGAAAAGACTTACAACAAAATAGACAATCGCTAGAATTAAAACGAGGGTCCAGATTTGAGAGACAAATCGTGTATTCCAGACACCTAAGAAATACAGCAAAGCTGGAATGGTCAGCGTTACCCATGACTGTACGAAAGCAACAATCCCGATGTACGTATCTATTTTCTTTTTAAGCGCATTTGATAAAAAGAACAGAAACCATAATAGTGCCCACATACCCCATGTTAATGCATTGACAACATCGTGAAAGTGAATAATCGATGTTAACGTATAGACGACTGCAATAATAGCGACCCATAAACTAAACCAACCGAGACCGCTGCCATCAAGCCTTTTCAATACGGTTACCCCAACATATAAATAGGTTAAGCCAAATAGAAAAATAGAAGCAACATTATAAAGTTCCCAATTATTTTGACCAGATACAAACATTAAGTAAGATGGGATGATTATTTGAATAATTCCAATGAATATATTAAAAATACCTACACTTTTTGCTTCTGCCTTCCCCAATAGCATAAGACTGTTTAAAAATAATACTGCACCTGAGAGAAATAAACCAACAAAACTCATATTAATAGTTGTGAAAAACTATTTTCACAACCTTCCCCTCCTTTTAGAAAGCAATCCCCTCTCAACTAAGAAAAGAAATTGCTTTTTCAACATCATTTATTGCTCTTTTCGTAAACTTTGTTTATGCCACGATACTTTTATTAATACGGTTTAGAAATTGATTCGAAAAACCACGATCTTTACGAAAACAACCTTATTTATAAAACGATACTTACGATCACGGATGATAATACACTAACTAATGTTGCTCCAAATAAAAGTTTTAGACCAAATCGTGCGACAGTGTTTCCCTTTTTTTCATTTAAGCTTTTTACGGCTCCTGCAACAATTCCTATCGAGGAGAAGTTTGCAAAGGAGACAAGGAAGACAGAAATAATTCCTAATGTACGCGGGCTAAAGCTCTCCTGTATTTTTGCTAAATCCATCATCGCTACAAATTCATTTGTGACAAGCTTCGTTGCCATAATTCCCCCAGCTTGGACAGCTTCTGAAAATGGAACTCCCATGATAAAGGCAAATGGTGAAAAAATATATCCTAAAATTTCCTGGAATGAAATTCCGAAAACCATATCAAAAACATTATTGATACCAGCCATTAAAGCAACAAATCCAATCAACATAGCACCGACAATGACGGCTACTTTAAATCCATCCATAATATATTCGCCTAACATTTCAAAGAAGCTTTGCTTTTCCTCATCTTGAATGATGAGGATATCTTCGTCTTCTGGCACAGTATATGGATTAATAATTGATGAAATAATAAATCCGCCAAATAGGTTTATTACAAGTGCTGTCACAACATATCTTGGTTCAATCATTGTCATATACGCACCGACAATGGACATCGAAACGGTTGACATTGCGGAAGCACATAATGTATATAAGCGATGGGCAGGCAGCAGGCCGAGCTGCTTTTTAACCGTAATAAATACCTCTGATTGACCAACGATTGCGGAAGCTACGGCATTGTATGACTCTAATTTACCCATACCATTTACTTTACTTAACAATAACCCTATTGCTTTCATAATGATAGGGAGTATTTTAAAATGCTGGAATATACCAATTAATACTGAAATGAACACGATTGGAAGTAATACATTAAGGAAGAACGACATTTCACCTTTATTCTCAAGCCCGCCAAACACAAAGGAAATACCGCTGGCTGCGTATTCTAATAATTTACTAAAAACGTCAGCAAATCCTTTAACTAAGACTAAACCGAATTTTGTATTTAATAATAATGCCGCTAATATTACTTGAATGATGACCATTAGGATAATCGGTTTGATTTTAATATTTTTCTTATTATTACTCGCAACAAAAGCAAGTCCAAAAACAACAAGTAATCCAATTATGGCTATGATGTATTTCATGATTTCCTCCACAATGATGTATTTTATTCTTAGATGTAAATGATTCCGAGCTTGATTACAGGCCTATCCCAAACAGATTACTTCTTTAATCCTTTGAAGAAAAAGATACCTGGTTATTCTTTGTTAATACAGCTGCACCGACTTGAAAGTTTGAATATAGTGTATAGGCTTGTTTCCGAGCCACGATCGCTTGATCAATTAATTTATAATTTATTATTCTCCATTCATGATTTTTCTATAAGAAAATAAAAAGCATGAGACTGACCAACAAGAAAGCCTCGTCAGGGATTAATGGATTTCTGTATAAATAAGTGTTGGTTGAGCTACTTTTTCTTCAACTAGTTTGTAGGCTGCGTAAATTTTCTCGATGACTTCTTGAACATTCTCACAATTACTGTGGATCGTCACAAGTGCGTCACCCTGTTGGACAAAATCGCCTACTTTTTTGTGGAGAACAACGCCTACTGCCAAATCAATGACTGATTCTTTAGTGATGCGTCCAGCTCCTAACATCATTGCGGCAATCCCAATCATCTCAGCAGTGATTTCAGCAACACATCCTGTTTTTAGAGCTGGTACTTCGATCGTATATTTAGCTGTAGGAAGTTTTGTAGGATCATCAACAACAGAAGCGTCTCCACCTTGTGCAGCAAGGAATGTTTTAAAGAATTGTAATGCTTTTCCGTTTCGCATCGACTCTTCCAACATTTCACGCGCTTGTTGCAAATCGGCTGCTTTTTCTGCTAGGACGACCATATGGCTGCCAAGTGTTAAACATAATTCATGTAAATCCTCTGGACCTTGTCCACGAAGGGTATCAATTGCTTCTTTCACTTCTAAAGCATTTCCTACGGCAAACCCGAGCGGTTGGCTCATATCAGAAATGATCGCTTTTGTCTTCCGTCCCACACCATTTCCAATGTCCACCATTGTCTGTGCCAATTCTTTCGCATCGTCGAGATTCTTCATGAAAGCTCCACTGCCTGTTTTCACATCAAGAACAATCGCATCTGCTCCTGCGGCAATTTTTTTACTCATAATTGAGCTTGCAATAAGCGGAATCGAATCGACTGTAGCGGTTACATCCCTTAAGGCATAAAGCTTTTTATCTGCAGGTGTTAAATTGGCACTTTGGCCGATTACAGCAATTTTATTTTTGTTCACTAAATGAATAAACTCGTCATTTGTAATTTCAACATGAAAACCTTTTACTGATTCTAATTTATCAATCGTGCCGCCGGTGTGCCCAAGACCTCTGCCGGACATTTTGGCAATAGGTACCCCAACAGAGGCGACTAATGGTGCTAACACAAGTGTAGTTGTATCACCAACACCACCAGTACTATGCTTATCTACTTTAATTCCTTCAATTCCGGATAAATCGATTTGATCCCCAGAGTTAACCATCGCTTCCGTCAAATAGACGCGTTCTTTTATGGACATTCCTTGGAAAAATACCGCCATTGAAAATGCAGACATTTGATAGTCAGGAATACTTCCGTTGGTAAATCCATTTATTAAAAACTGAATTTCTCCGTTTGTTAATTCAAGACCATTACGTTTTTTCTCAATAATATCAACCATTCTCATATCGTTTTCCCCCTAAATTTAGGTTAAAGTCTGTTTTTAATATTTTATAGAAAGTTTAAGATCATTAAAGTTACAAACTGTTCAGCTGCTAAATACTAGTAGAAATCTGACTAATAACTTCTTGAAAGCTAGGTTAGAGTTTTCCCAAAGCGAACGCTTTCATCTATACATTTATTATTTCAAAATAACTATAGCATAGATTGTGAACAAATGTTAAGTGATATTTGAACAAAATTTTAATTTTTTTATCACATTCGCCATCTTCGTCCTAAATCACATTCATATCAGCAAACATGCACTTTATTTGAGAATTTACTGAACTTTTGTAAAATGACATTAGAAAAATTGTAAAGATTGGTAATTTACAATGACCCTTGCCATTTCATCTACTAATTCAACTGGGTTTGCAAAACAATTGGAGTTAAAAGTGGGAAATGGATGATCTACCGATATATCCGATCGTGGAAAGATGGAGATAGATAAGAAATGAGGTGACATGGGTATTTTACCTGTAGATAGGAAGAAAGATCACTTCTCTTTTTTTAAAAAGCTTTGTTAATTAACTTTGTTGCCATTTTTACATTTACTTAAAAGGGAGCTTTCGCGGTGCATGAAAGAACGTTCCATTGACCGTTTGAGGAAAAACAGAGTAGTCCCTCGGGAATTGAAACATCGTTAGAGTGACCGTTCGACGAAAAAAAGCCCTCAACTGGGCACTGTAACACCATTAGAGTGACCGTCCGATGAAAAAAGGCTCTCACTCGGGCACTGTAACACCGGAGGTTGAATCAGTGGTGTGCCTAAACGGACCATGGGGACGGTTCTTGCGGTCGGCACTAACCTAATTAAAAACCATGAGAACCGTCACCATGGAGTCTGATCAGACCCATTTATGGACAGTTCCACTTAGCGCACTCATCATTATTTCTGTAGTCGATATGGAATTTGGTATGGTATCGGGCCGCAATCGGTATGTATAAATGGCGAACAGTGACTGTCACTGTTTGCCAGGTAACTCGATGTCTTTGGAGATGGTGTTCGGTTGAAGATCCCCCTTTATACTTTTAATAACCTTCAACTGTAAAATCTAAGAGAGACGAGCTTTATGAACCTCTCTTTATGACCGGTGACCCTCTTTTTTCATGTGGACGGGCTTTATAAACCTCTCTTATCGACAGGCGACCCTTTTTTTTCCGGTGAACAGGCTTTATGAACCTCTCTTATCGACCGGTGCCTATCCATTTTTCGGTGGACAGGCTTTATGAACTAAAGCTTACCCTAAGAGGAACATCCGCTACCACAACTAGAACAACTTGAGCAACTTGAACCTCCATCATGACCGCCTCCATGACCTCCGTCCCCATGACTAGAACCATCCGAAGCAGTCCCGCAAAAGATGGCAGTTGAGCAGCCGCTAGTGTAATTGGCCGCGTTGGCATACGTATACGCACTCGCATACTTCCAATAATCATCAAAATAAAAGTAAGAGAAAAACACCATTACAAGAGACAGGTTGGTCATTTCACCGTACCTTCTCTGCTTAGCAAACTGACCTTTTTCGTCCACTTGATACATAACTTCCGCATCACTTACCTGCTGCTTCATTTTTCTAACGAGATACTCAACTGTATTCCTATTATCTTCATTAACTTTAAAATATCTATTAATCAGCCATTCATTACTTTCTTCCTTGAATTCTTGTAAGACCCTCTTATCAATTGGATATTTAAAAAAACTTCCCCAAGATTTCCAACTAAATTCAGTGATCGTAAACAACTGTGAAAACACCCAATCAAAAAAAGCTCGCTCCTGTGGTGCAGGAGTTGGACTAGTATTAGGCGTATGATGCAGCATTTTCCCAACAAATCGCTCCGAAAAAGTTTGATATTTTTGCGTAAAAAGCAGCATCGTATGCCAAATCTCATCCACTTCTTCACTGAACATAGGCGTTTCCTTTAACATAGCTGCAAGCAATAAATAACGCTTTAATTCAAAAAGCCGCCATTCAAATTCATCTTCCGTCCGTTTCGGATTATCTTGAAGAAAACGCTGCTTCACTTGTTCAACATAGTCTGAATTCAAGGCGGAATCTAATTTTTCTAGCAATGGTGTTACAGGAACAGGGGTAAGCACTCCCAAATGCTCAGGTATATTTTCTTTCGCTAATTTAGGTCGGTTCCTTGCCGCTAGTACCACTACTCCTGTAACCACTCCTGCTAGCAATAAAGCCGCAGTTACAATTCCTGCAACCAAATGAATCACCCTCCTTACTTTATAATAGTTTAATACGTGTTAAAATTTGCGAACAGTGACTGTCACTGTTCGCCTATGTGGAGTCCTAAAAATAACCCAAAATTAAACCTATTGAGGCTTAATCTTGGGTTTTGATTTTATTCGGCCCATACGTACCAAAGATTCCAGCGATCCAATCAAACGTTTGATTAGTTTTTTTAGACCTTATGTACCAATGACAAACAGGGCAGTCACTATTTACCAACCAAAATCTACCACTTAATCTTACTAGTCCCTCCAATAGAGAGCGACTTAACCTAGAGGATCTTCTCCAAATCGTTCCCAAAGGTTTGGAAACATCTCTTCTAAATCATCTTCGTCTTCCCAATCAAATTCAATTTCTGTATTATCTACCAATCCCTTTTGAGACAGCAACTCTAGCATCTCATCATACAAGTCTTCATCCCATACTTCTGGGTCGCCACCCTTTTTCAGTGTGTAGGCATCAAAACCTACATTTAGAAAATCCTCGTATTCCGGAACACCTTCATCTCCCAAATTTTCATCAGTTATATAATTCGCCAAAAATTCGGGGTCCTTCAGTGTTTTCTCGTATACCTCTTGTCCTTGTGAAATCAGCCATCCTCTAAAATAATCAAAAGAATCATCCGAGCAGCCACCCATGATTAGATAGGCAGCCCCCCATAGGTGAGATTGATAGCTTTCCTTCATGTAACTTTCGAAAATAAACTCAAAATCCACGATCTCATCTATCGACTTCTTACTAAGTTCTTCTGTTAACCATTCAACCTGGTCTTCTTTGAAAGACTTGGACTGCTCTATTAAATTCCAGTATTCCGTTTTATTCACTCTATGCCCCCTCCAGTTACTCAATAACCGTTTTTCCTTTTACCAAAAATACTTATTAATTCCTATTTTATCAAGTATCACAATTTATTTACAATCAAAAAAACTGCGATACCGTTGAGGAATATCGCTATTCTAAGAGTTCTACTTCTTTTTAATAATTTGCTATTATACTAAGTATGCCCCTAAGGCCACCATCGCTTTCTTTAATGCTTGTTCATAGGCCTTATCCTTACCAACTACAGTACGAAAATCTGCGACGTCCCGAACTGTCGAACGTCCTTCAATTTCATACCCATTATTAAAAATAAGTAGACATATCGTTGATTTATCACTCATACGATGGAATTTTTTCTCTACGAGCATTTCTTCTAATTTAATCCGTTTTTCATCCTTAATCGAATGGGTTCGAGAATACGAGATGACAATATGGTCATACATATGGTGATTCTTACAAGTTACGATAAGAATTTTTTCCCCTTTATGTTCCACTTGATTGATCTCTCCGCATTTTGGACAAATACTATCTATGAACATACTTACCATTTACCGCACTTCCTTTAAATTATTTGGTTAATAGGATGAAAACATCTTAGAACAAAGGTTGTGTTACTTTATATATTTCATTTCCGAAAAAAAAATACCTTCTAATATTGAAGGTACTTAATTTTTCTTACATTGGATTTAGCCTTACAAAAGCAGAACTACTTTCCAATATTGGTTTAAAAACCATATCTAACTAAATACAACAAAACACTCCAATTAGGGTTTAACGGAAGGTTATTTGGCATAAACATTTTAGTATATCACGAGGTTATTAATCTTTTTTTGAAAAATGTTGATAAACTATTAGCTGGTTTAGTTAAAGAAGGGGTCCTGATGGCAAAACGCGAATTTCGTATGAAATCCGCATTTGTTGGTGAGGATAGCTAACTATATGTCAAGGTTGACCTTTGTTGATCTAGTCGTTCTGCTTGCCGTGATCTCTCTGAGCTCCCCTATAGCTTCCAATTAAATTTTGATAACCAGGAAGTTGACTAGAGAGTAAAGCGCCAAAACCTTCAACATCGTTTCGCCAATCGCGTTGTAATTCGCACGCAACGCTAAACCAGTTCATAAGCTGTACTCCACCATGGGCCATACGCATTAATGACGCGTTCGCTACTTGTTTGCTAAACGTTCCGGAAGCATCAGTGACAACAAATACTTCGTAACCAGCATTTACAGCAGATAGTGCCGGGAACGCAACACAAACATCAGTAACAACTCCTGCTATAATTAGTTGTTTTTTACCTGTTGCTTCAATGGCTTTAACAAAATCTTCATTGTCCCATGCGTTAATTTGTCCAGGCCGAGCTATCTTTGGCGCATCAGGAAAGAGTTCAACCAATTCTTGCATTAGTGGTCCGTTAGGTCCGTTTTCAAAGCTTGTTGTTAGAATCACTGGTAAATCAAAAAACTTAGCGGTGTTAGCAAGAGCCAAAACATTGTTCTTGAATTCATCAACACCATAGTCACGGACTAGGCCGGAAATAAGGCCGGTTTGATGATCCACTAGAAGAACGGCAGCATCCTCTTTGGAAAGACGAGAATAGAGATCAGACATTTTATAATCCTCCTTATATTAACGAATATTAGAAAGTACCATATATCGGTAAATTTACCTCAAACTCCCCCGTCTGTTATAATTAGTTTAATAGTAAATTAATTGTTGTCATGGTTATCTATAAACCTATTAAGTGTCAACAGCATTTTTTAATAATACAAGATCATCATAAAAAATTACTTGATGATGTTTTGATTTCTTTGGTTAATTTAAAACAGAAGTCTGATCAATCCAATGAATAAATTGTTGTAAATAACGCTCAAGATATCGTTTTGTTTTTTCGTCAGTAAGCACTTTCTGATCGGAGTCAATCTTTTCATGTACTTGCGAAATCAGCACTTTTTGAAATGGAAGAACCTGAGCTTGTATTGCTTCTAATATTTGTCTGATTTGCATTTGAGCAAAGGCAGTCCCTAATCCCCCAGGAGTTGCTCCGATTAAGCCAACCGGTTTTCTACTAAGAACGGAGGACTTCGGAGTTCTTGACGCCCAGTCTAATGCATTTTTTAGCACGCCCGGAATTCCAGAATTGTACTCTGGACTTACGATAATGATACCGTCAACGTCCTGAATAGCGGACTTAAATGATGTTACTGTTTCTGGATCACCGCCAATTTCTAAATCTTCGTTAAACAAAGGAAGATCGTTGATTTCGATCCAGCGAAATTGAGCGGCATCACTCATATCTATTAATGATTGAGCAACGATTCGGTTATAAGAATTTTTTCGTAAACTTCCACAAATAAGGCCAATGGTTTTGGGCATAGAGATTCCCTCCTTGTTTGAAATCAACTTTAATAATACCATATCTTATCATTTATAGGAGGTATTACCAGCGATGGTAGAAAAAAAGGTGACTTGGTTAGAACTTTTTTATGACTTGCTATTTGTGGCAGCAGTTGCAACTACTACTCATGTTTTACTTCATGTTGAAAAAGGTTATATTTATCCAGAATATTTATTAAAATTTGCTCTAATGTTTATCCCGATATGGTGGTCTTGGACTGGACAAACAATGTTTATTAATCGGTTTGGACAAGATTTTTTGCATCAACGTATCTTTATAATTCTTCAAATGTTATTTGTCCTTGTTATGACATCCAGCTTATCGGAAGATTTTGATCAATACTATTTCCCTTTTCTTATTGGCTATATTGGAGTAAGGGCACTAACGGCAATTCAATATCTTGTTGTTCAGAATTTAGAAGAAGGGGATAGAAAAACAGCTGCTCGGTTTTTAGGAACATGTTTTGGGATTGGAGTCCTCATCTCATTTCTCTCTATCTTTTTTGATTCATGGATTCGATACGCTGTGTTATATGCAGGAATTATTGTCGATGTTATTGTGCCTGTTTTCGGACGCAAGTATTTGGTAAAAGCCCTGACCAATACGGCTCATTTATTAGAACGTTTTGCTTTATTGACATTAATCCTTTTTGGAGAATCGGTCGTCAGCACCCTATTTGTACTACAGCCCCAAAAGGGTGATTGGAATTCGATCTCATTTTCGATTATTTCATTTATCCTTATTATTTCGATGTGGTGGCAATATTTTGATAATGTAGAAAAGAAGGTAGATAAGTCGATTCATGGGGCAGGACAAACTATTATTTACGGACATCTGTTTATTCTAATGTCTTTGAGCATGATTGCAGCATCTATCAAACTGATGTTTTTATATGAGGTCCATTATTCATTTATCTTATATTTTGTATTTAGTTCTGTATTGCTCTATTTCATTTCAACTACCATAGTTTTTCATCAATACAGGTATGAACAACACCGTCTAAAAATTTATCATTTAGGTTTGTTTTTAGGGATTTTAGCTGCCTTTTTTATTATTAATTTAATCATGGTAGTTCCAAACATTGTCATAATGGGAGAATTAACTCTATTTTTTATCATCTATGCTAAATTTACAACCACTTAATAAAATACGGAAAATTTAATAATGGGGGTCCTGAAGCATACCTATCAAGCTAATTCGAATACATGTCCCCCATGAAATGAAAATACGCTATCCTTTTAGTTCCTATTTAAAACATAGAAGTCCCTCTCCCTTTACTATTCCCTAAACAATATCGATCCAAAATTTTTAATCAATAGGTAATTCTTTACGGTAATTTGCTTGTGGTAGTTTTTCAATCCAACCATTGTTTATGGCAACTCCTCCTAATTTATTTAGTTGTTTTTATCCTCATTTAATGGCTGCCTAAAAATGACTTATTAAATCAATCCTTTTTTATTCCTCCATAAATTCTTATCAACTATCCAAATCATTTTTTCTAGTAGATATTTTGTCCATTTGACGTAGTTCAATAATAATTTCTTAAAAAACTAACCTAATTTCTTTTTAAATGGGCAAAATTAAAATATCATATGTACGCGGATTTTGTAGGAGGAACATAATGATACCATAGCTGATTTATTTATAGCTTTTACAAACTTACCTCTAATAATATTAGTTTACCTCTCACGGTATCCATACAAAGCACCATTTTATAAACAACTAGTCTATATTTCTTTTTGGTCCATTTTATTTACGTTCATTGAGACGATATTTTTATTTTTAAAACTCTTGTCTTATCACAATGGATGGAATTTTTGGTGGTCAATGGTTGTTTGGTTTTTTATATTCTTTGGTATTACACTTCATAATAAAAAACCATTATTTGCATGGCTGCTCTGTTTTTCGTGCACGTTGTTCCTTATTTTTTATCTTCAAATACCAGTTTTAAAAATGAAATAATTATTAAAGGTGAGGATTTCCGTTAGTTGAAAAAGCCTATATTAATGAATTTGGCATAATCATTCTATTAACGTGCTAAAAAGCAGTGTGATTTCATATGAAAAACACACCGATTTTATATTTGTTTTATAAATCATGACCTATCTCGAGCTCAAATTTGTTTTCCAGTAAGCTCTTTTCGGCGATATACACTTAAGACAATACCAATTAAGATACATTTAGCAGCGTTGGCATTAATCCATAGCTGATAAATGGCAAAGATATCGAAATTAATGGGAAAATACCTAGTGTCATTCGTAAAGGCGCATGGTTACTTGGAATTTTTTCTATAGCAGTTTTTTCTTAGAAATTAAATATCCAAAACCAATAACAAAAACTGTAATAGCCGTCGGAACCAATAAATGTAGACCGCGAGTGAGAATAGGTTCAAATTTTGGTTCTCCGACGATCATTTCACCTGCAGTCCAAGATAAGATTCCCGCACCTAAATAAGTGATAATAGGGTAATTTTCCATTATTTTTAATATTAACTGGCTTCCAAAAACAACGATAGGAATACTAACAATAACTCCGATAATAATGCCAACTATATTTCCTTCAACTGCACCAGCGATAGCTAGGACATTATCAAGCGACATTACTGCATCCGCAATCATGATTGTTTTCACAGCGGAAAATAAGCTTGAACCTCCTTCTTTAAGATTTTCCTCATCATCGCCAATTAGTAGTTTAATGGCAATATACACTAGAAGAAGCCCACCTATAAAAGTTACGAAAGGTACATCTAGTAGGTAAATAATTGCTACTGCAAATATTAAACGTAAAATAATGGCTCCAAATGTTCCCCAAAAGATCGCTTTCTTTTGTTGTTTCTTTGGAACATTACGTGATGCCATTGCGATAACGACTGCGTTATCTCCACTTAAGACAATATTGATTAAAATTATTTTCAAGAGTACCGCAAATGACAAACCAAAAATCTCCAAAATATTCACCTCTAGAAAAAGTTAACTTTGTCATTATATTAATTTGATGTAAAAAAAAGACCTTTTCTTATACGTATAAATGGATGAAAGACATGCATTGCGACGGGCACCCTCTAGATGAAGAACTTGGGTAATTCTTCTTGGTTACGGTAAAAACCAGAAGAAATAGCAATTATAGTGGTGAAAATATGAGAATAACGGCACCCAGCAAAAGTAGAAATAAGCCCACCTAATGAAATTCCCGCCATTGCAGTACGGTCTTTTAATGTAAGGTATTCATTATCTATGAATCGCTTAAGTTCATTTACGATAAAGTCAACATACTGTGTCCCTTTTCCACTAGGACCAGAGGCGGATAATGAAGATGGTCGCCCTTTGTATAAAGGAAATGATTATAAAACGTTACTAATAAATTAGCTTGGGACAAAAAAATTGAAAGTTATTAATATGGGAAAAGGAAGCATGGCAGATAAATACCGAATAGTAAAAGCTCTCACACTAACGGGGGGGCGTATGTTACACAATTGGAACAAATAGCGTCGTTATGATTTTGGTCCATTCCTTCATTCATTTACTTTGACCGATTCTACTTACGACGCCATTGGCCGAAATAGCGTCGTACCGAAAATGCTCTCAAACGGGCAGTAACGTTACACATTTTAGGAACAGATAGAAGCCAAAAACCAGTATAACCGTTCCCATGGTCTTTACATAAAATTTTCTTGATTTTTCACAAAATTAAAAATAGGATATAATAAAGTTTTATTAAATATAATCTATAGTTTAAAATAGTGAGAGGATGGTTACCATGTTAAAGGTAAAAAAGGATTTTACTTTTGTTTTATGCATTATTCCTAAGATTCTCCAGGTATTTTTAAATATTTCTCTCATTTTTTTAGCAATTATTCTATCGATTTTACTAGTTAAGGAATTAATCATTTTCAGTCATATTTTGATAGAAAGTGGCAGCGACGACTATAAACTTTTTTTGGATAATATACTAATCTTCTTTTTATATTTTGAGTTTATTACGATGATTGTTAAATACTTTAAAGAAGAATACCATTTCCCTATTAGATATTTTATATATATAGGCATCACGGCGATGGTACGAATAATTATTGTTGACCACGAACAGCCTGTAAATACAATGCTTTATTCACTGGTCATCTTAATCCTGATTATTGGGTATTTCATTATGAATTTAACTCCTCGTGAAAGACCTGATAGTAAATGGTTCTTTAAAAAAAATCAAGGTTGAGGCCTCCACAGGGACGGAACTCATGGTTTTTAATGCGTTAGTGCTGTCCACAGGAACCGTCCCCATGGTCCATTCCAGCTATTAGCATCACTCTTCACCTGCCGTAAGGTCAAGTACATATCCACTCGGAATAGCTCTTCCGGCAGGAAACGATTCGGCTGATGGCCTATGCTTGGGTACGGATTTTTGGTTCTCATGATAGGAATCAATTTCTTTTACGGTTAGTAAAGATTCATTTTTCCAGTTTTTCAGAATCCCAACCACATAGCTCAGCTTTCGCTTGTTATTGGCACACGCAATATTCATCGCTTTTAAAATCACATCTTTCGGCTGTAAAAAGCTAGAATCATCTAACCAAGTTAACAGCTGTTCTTTCCCATTCATGTTCGAAAAACCAAATCCATTGCCGTCCCAAAACTCAATAATTTCTTTTACATCTACTACTTTTTGATTATTTTCTGTGTCTGGATTTTTCTCTATTTTTGGATTAAAAGCTTCTTGTTGTTGTTTTTTATTTTCTTTTTTATTATTATTTTCTTTTTCTTTTTGTCCCCGTATCGTGTATCTATGCATGAACGTATCGTCTAACTCTTCACATTCAGTATCGATATATGTATCATTTTCATTTTCTTCACTAACATCATTGCAGTTAAACATCTCTTCTTTTCCACAAAAGGATTCCAATAAGCTGCGAATTTCCTGTTTTTGAATGCCGTCCAAAACATATTGAATCAGCGATAGATCCTCGACATCCTTTAACTCGGAATATATACAATCCATCACCGGTTTCCCGCTTTATGCAGGTTATGCTTCCCCCAGTATTTAATCACCAATTCTCTCGTTTCAGGATTATAACGAATCAGCTTGTGATGCTCTATGAATCGTTCCATTAACGAATGAACACTCTCAATCGAATAGCCCAAATCAAAAGCCATTTGCTTTTTGGTAATTTTATAGATGCCAATTTGAGTTGTATGTGGATTGGTAAGAAGATAGAGGTAAAAAACATCAAAAAAACGCCTTCAAAAATGACTTTTGAAGGCGTTTTTTGCAATTTAAGGTATTTTCAGCTTATTTTTGTGTGAAGGCGTTTATCTTTCTTAGATTATATAAAAAGAACTGGGACCATGGTGACGGTTCTTGTGGTTGGTACTAACCTCATTATAAAACCATATTAACCTCCCCTCTGGATTCAGGAATTTTTTGATGGAAAGCGAATAGTGACGGTAGTTCCTTCACCTTTAGTACTTTGGAAGTCAATGGTTCCTTTATATTTTGCAGCAATATTATAGCAAACCAGCATACCTAATCCGGTCCCTTTACTTTTTAAAGAATAAAAAGGAATACCTAGGGACTTAACTTCTGCTTCTGACATCCCCTGTCCAAAATCAACTACCTTAATCTCGACGAAATCCTTCTCCCTACTAGCTGATACAAAAACAGAATCACCAAATTTTGAAGCCTCAATGGCATTTTTTATAATATTTATTAATAATTGTTTAAATTCTATGTTGTTAGCAGCGATATAGCAATCTTCAACCCTAATTAATTCAATCTTATTATCATGTAAAAGCCCATACGAATGAAGTAGATCGGTTACACTCTTAAGAACAATCTTTAAATTGACTGTTTCTACTTCTGTTTCCTTATTTGGCTTCGCTATAGATAAAAATTGAGTAATTACCTGTTCAGCAATATTTAATTCATCAATCATCAAAGTAAAATTTCCTTTTATATCATCACTAAATCCAGCGTCTTTTTGGTATAACTGTAAAAAACCTTTTACAACGGTCAAAGGATTTCTAATTTCATGTGCAACAGCAGCTGCTAGCTGTCCAGTTGTCTTCAAACGCTCTGAATGCTGAATTTGTTCATAGTATAATTGCTGTTTCTTTATTCTTCCTTGCGTTAAATAAAAAATAAAATAGATAATCACTTGACTCCCGATAAAGTTGATTACATTTCCTATTAAATCCTGCTTGATATAGGGATATCCTTGATCAATAAGCATAATATAACTAAATGTAAACATAATGAACACACTGTTTAATAGTAAAGAAAAATAAAAGAGCTTTGAATCAAAAAACAGAATCGCGATGGCTGGAATAAAACATAGAAAAATAAAGGTGGACCAAGTATCGGGATATAAAAAGAACAGCGCATAAAAGTAAACGGACGCTACTGTAATGATGATCAGTCTAAAAACATGAGTGATATACTTAGGATAGAGCAATAAACAGGCAGATAGTATGACAACAAGTCCAACATGGAGAAAATAACCATAATCATACTTACCAAAACGTGGATTACCCATTAACAAACCCATTATCATAATGGCTATTGCGATTAATACCGTAAAATAATATATTTTTTTATTTATATGAGTATAAAATTCCTTCATACCTACTCCTTTTATTTGATTTCAATACTACTTTAAAAAACAATAATATGGTGCTAATGTACCTATTTTTATATTATCATACTATTATTTATAAATAAAAAAGACCATGGTAGAGACCATGGGGACGGTTGGACGGTTCTTGCGGTCGGCACTAACCTCATTAAAACCATGAGAACCGTCACCGTGGTGTTCTTCTTCAATAGTTATTCCATATTAGAATTCGAAATATCGGCCTCAATCCTGCTCATGAACTCTTCTGCTGCGCTGTATCCTTGCTGCCTTAAATACCAATTATTAGCTGCAGCCTCAATTAACCCCGCCACATCACGTCCAGGCTGGAGTTGAATTTCGATAGATGGGATCTTAACACCCATATATTCTATAAATTGAAGTTCCTGGTCCAGTTCATTATTCAAGTCATCTTTTTGCCATTTCGTTAAATTAATATCAAGCACAATTCGTGATTCATCTTGGAAAGCTTTGCGACCGTATAAGCGAACCACATTCAACAACCCAATACTACGAAGCGCCAAAAATTCCTTGGCTTTTTCATCATGTGTACCAAGAATGGTTTGCGGGCCAAGCTTCTTCAGGACAACAATATCATCAGCAACCAGACGGTGTCCTCGACGAATTAACGTATGAGCTGTTTCGCTTTTCCCTACCCCTGAATTACCGCGAAGTAAGATCCCAATGCCGGACACATTCATACAAACTCCATGAACCGTCATTTCTGGTGCTAATTCCTTCACCAAATAGGTATCCAATTTGGTTATAAACTCTGAAGTTGTCTCAGGCTTGTTTGTTAGTAACAAGGGTATACCCTGTTCAACACAATGGTGAGTTAAATAGGTAAGTCCTTCTTCTCCAGCCGTAACAATAAAACATGGCGGGTGATAGTGTACGATATTTCCGATTCGTATTTTACGTTCCTCTTTACTTAACTTATGTAAATAGGTAATTTCCTTTTTTCCTAGAATTTGAACTCGCTCCATCGGAAAAAAATCAAAATGGCCAACAAATTCCAAGCCAGGGCGATGCACCCGTGATTGCGTAATCATTTTCTGCAGTTGATTTTCCCCAGCTACTACTTTCAATGAAAACCTACGAACTAAGTTTTCGACTGTTATTTTTTTCACCTTATATTCACCGTCCTAATAGCCTTTCTATAGTTGAATTATACTTAAGAAAAGTGGAATCGTCATCCATTTACGAAATGATTCTATTATGGGATGAAGCAGAAAGAATCTCTTATCCTGAATAGGTTAAGGAAAATGCTATGATTTATGTGAGAATACTATAACCATTACTCTAAGCCTATTAAGTAATGAGGTTTGATTGACCGATTTAAAGGTGTTGTCACAAAATATCTCGATAATTATTTGGTATGATTTCAATTCCTCGAAATGAAGGGCTTTGACGCAACAACGTCGAATATTAAAGAGGTGTTTGTTAATACTAGTCTACGTGAACACCAATTAGCAAACCAACAAATCCGCCAGTCAAAATTTGTATCGTCAAAAGAAACAACTTGAAGAATGGCTTAGTTTTTAGTGAAATGTGGATTCCTGTTGTTCGGAAATAAAGAGAGAAAAGGAAGGTTGGAAATGTCCTATATCGTTGATTTTAAAAATGTGTCTACAGTTGGTTTAGAGTCTTCACCTGTAGTAGAAGCGCTTGCTGGTTTACGTGCTAATGAAGCCCGTTACTTTATGAACAAATACAAGCATGAATTTACGGTTGTACCAGCTAGCGAAAGTCAGGAGACCCTTGATTATGTGAACCGAATTTTGAAAGAAGATCGTGATATTGAGTTTGCTGCCAAACCTTTAGAAACGTCGCGTTTTCAAGTGGAAAATATCAAAATGGCATACGTCTTTTATGAGGATGGTCTTGAGGTCAACGTCATGTATACGGTTGATGGCCCTAAGCCGAAGCGGGCCGTTGGTTTTAAGCTTTCTGAGGGGATGGAGGTACCAAAGGAGTTAGAAGGGAAGTTTAAGTTTGCTAGGCAGAAATCTAAACTAGCTGGAACAATTCGGGGCTCGTTTTTTGTAATTAAAGGAGAATATTAAAGTAAGCAAAAGCGCAAGTGGAGGAATCCAGCCATTGCTGTCTGTGTCATCTAAGCTGGAATCAGGCATATATGGATGCGTGGATGAAGAAACAATATTGACTAAGAAAACAAGTGCCTGACCCCCAATGCGGTAATGTGTTCATGCAGCGGGTGTCAGGCACCTTTTCCACCGGCCTGTAATGTTTGTAGGATTAATGAATCAGTACCTGCAAAAACAGAGAAGTCTTCACCTTTTGCGGCATTTATGTAATTTTCAATGTTGGCAAAGTTTCCACTACTATCTTTAATTCCCACGATATTTGGCACCTTAGCAAGTCGGGCAACTGTTTCAGGCTCAATATTTACACCTGTTCTCGCTGGGATATTATATAAAAGAAAGGGCAATGAAGTACTCTCAGCAACCTTTTCAAAATGAACTGCCAATTCTTCCTGTGTTGGTGGAATAAAGAATGGAGTAATCAAGGATAATGCATCAGCGCCTAACTGCTCCATTTTCTGTGATAACTCAATAGCTTCCTCCGTGCTATTTCCTCCAGTTCCAACCATTACAGGTACTCTTCCATTTACTTCGTCAATAACAATCCTCGTCATTTCTAACTTTTCCTCAGTATTCAATAGGTGAAATTCCCCGTTTGTTCCGAGAATGAAGATTCCGTGTACACCTGAATCAATCAAATGGTTTGTTAATTGTCTTGTAACAGCTTCATTCACTTTTTGTTCCACTGTTAATGGTGTTAACATGGCTGGAATAATACCCTTTAGTTCCATTTTTCTACACCTTCCCAATATAAAATGTTTATTTTTTCAACACATTTAATAACGCTTACAAATAGAATTATAGATTAATGTGATTATTTTTGCAACATAGATATTTAAATAAAAATAAAAAAATCGGAATTGTTGCAAAAATAAACAATTCCGATGCATTTCTCTACAATTCCTTTAATTTTCTCCATAGTGTAGTACGGTTAATCCCAAGTCTTTCAGCCGTTTTAGTTTGATTCATACCTTCCTCCAGCCAAACCTGCTTGATAATTTTCTGTTCGATTTCCTCTAGAGTACCTGTAAAATCTAATTGGCTTTTTTCCGTATCCATCAGCTTTGTTTTTAAAATTTGTTGAATATCTTCTTTTTCAATAAAAGGACCATTTGCTAATAAAACACTCTCACTAATGGCTTGTTTTAATTGAGTAAGGTTCCCCGTCCACCTAAAACTCTCTAACTCTTCTATTGCCTCATTCCGAATTCCAGCAATTTGTTTCCCATATTTTGTGTTATATTCATTAATAAAAATACGAGCGATATGATCAATATCTTCTTTTCGCTTTGATAATGGAGGGAGACTCAAGGTCAATTGAGCTAGTAAATAATACAAATCGTTTGAAAAAGCACCGTTTTCAATCAATGCTAGGATGTTTTCACGTGATGATGCAATAAATCGGGACTTTGGATGATTCGCTGTCAAGAAAGATAGCAATTGCTTCTGCAGAGATAGTGTAAGGCAATCGATATTTTTTAATAGAATAGTCCCGTTATCATTAGAGGCTAGCAATCCTTTTTCTCCGTTCAGCGTATGGTTCCATTGTTCGTCTGTTAAAAGTGAACAATCAATGATTAGAAGCGGATAGAAGCGTTTCGAACTGTGAAAATGGATATAATGAGCTAATTTTTCCTTTCCCGTACCTTTTTCGCCGCTAATCCAAATAGAGTCTTCTTTTTCACCATATTTTTCGGCTGCTTGTAAGACATTTTTCATCAGATTATTTTTTGTAAAAGAAGATTTGATTGGGCTGCTGTTCATTATTGTTGAGTTAACGGTTATACCATTGGATAGTTTATTATCACCATATTCCACTTTTTGTAACCGAAACACAGCTAGTGGTGTTTCAAATCCTTGTAGTTTGGACCCTTTCACCTTCCAAACGACATGGTTGTTTTCAATTATAGTGGTATATACCCCTTTGGAAACAACTTCCGTCACTGCCTCTTTGATATTTATTGCACCTTTGAAAGAATTATCTAATTGTTCAGCGAAACAAGTATTGGAGTAGATGCTATTGTATGTTTGGTCAAACACAACAAAGCCCTCTTTCTCTTCCTGGAGAATTTGTTGAGCAATCGATAATTTTTTTCTCAGTATGTAGAAATAATTGTGCATTTTCTTTGCGTTTTGAAAGGCCTTAATGATGCTTTCTTTGCCCGAGGTAATTAAAACTCCATTTAATCCAAGGTTTTCCGCTTCCTTCACAGTGATAACATCACCAATAATGACTTCATAATCCTTTTCAAGCAACCGCTTTAAAGTCGGTCTTACTTCCTCTTCCTTTGAAATAACGTAGGAAGAAATATCAATTTCTAGTATTTGACAGACAGTTGCCGCTCCTTCAGATATAGGTGGAAACCCTACAATTGCCGCCTTTCCGGGATAATTTTTCACGAGAGTTAATACGCGGAGCATATCATATCCAGAAACTTCAATTTCAATCACTGGAATAGAAACTTTCTTTTGGATAAGTTCTGCTGTTCCCCCACGGCTAATGATAATATCAAACCCATGATCAGCTGCACGACTGGCGAGCTCAACTCCTTTTTCCAAATCTCCAACCTCAACATGTATCTCAAATTCTTGATTTCGTCCAAGTTCTATTAATAATTCTTTTAACCCATCATAGGGGGCAATTGCCAAGACCTTCATTCAACTCCACCTTCTGTTGCAATATTAAACAAGCATGTATTTAATATACCAAAAATAAATTAAACTGTTCATTTATTAATCAATTTTTGAAAAATTTTATTATTAATACCTTACCTATTAAATAGTGCACTGCAATATTAGATTTGATACGGTTTCTCATTTACTTATATTATGGTTCCCCTTGAAGGATTAAATGAGGTTTTGGAATTCAAATCATTAATATTCATTTTGCAATTAAACTTTATTATTATTTTTAATAAAAATAGAATTTTAAAGTTTATTAAACCCACTTGATTAATCGGAATAGTTGGTTTATAGTATAGAAATAATAAAACATCATTATGAAAATTATAAAAGCAATATCCCATTGGTCAACCAAAGGATACGGATAGGATGAGTATTATCATCCATTTCTGTATCCTTTTTTATTTCTTACATTAGGAGGTGTTTTGAACTACTTTAACTATTAAAATATGAAACTAATAAAAGATATCCCACTGGTCAACCAAAGGATACGGATAGGATGGTTTTTCATCCCTTTCTGTGTCCTTTTTATTTATTAAATTTTATAAAACAAGGAGTGTTTAAAATGGGTCATCCATCTATTTATCCAACAGGAGCAACAATTTATAATCCCGAAAAAGCGTGGAGCGGCTATACGATTTATCAAGCCGCCGATCATGGTGCCTTACTAATTGATATGAATGGAAAGGAAGTCCACTTGTGGAAAGGTCTTCGCGGATTTCCGAATAAGATGCTTCCAGGCGGGTATGTTTTGGGTCATACCGCACAAAGAGATCCTAAATATGGCTTTCAAGATGAAGCAGATTTGGTTCAAGTGGATTGGGATGGAAATATCGTCTGGAAATTTGACCGCCTCGAATACATAGAAGACCCAGGTCATGAACCCCAATGGATGGCGAGAGCCCATCATGATTACCAGCGAGAAGGAAATCCGGTTGGCTACTATGTTCCAGGATTAGAATCGAAAATTAACAGCGGAAATACACTGGTCCTCGCTCATAAAAATGTCTTAAAGCCTGATATCTCTGACAAACCACTTTTAGATGACATTATTGTCGAGGTCGATTGGGAAGGAAATATCATTTGGGAATGGTCCGTTAGTGATCATTTCGACGAGCTTGGATTTGATGAAAGTGCAAAAAATGTGCTTTCCCGTGATCCGAATTTAAGAGGCTTTGGAAACAATTCCGGTGGCGATTGGATGCATATTAACTCCATGTCTACTATAGGGCCTAATAAATTTTACGATCAGGGAGATGAACGTTTCCATCCCGATAATATTATTTGGGATGCTAGAGAGTCTAATATTATTGCCATTACTGATAAGAAGACAGGAAAGATCGTTTGGAAACTTGGTCCTGATTATTCTACGCCAGATTTGAAGCATTTAGGATGGATTATCGGACAGCACCATGCTCATATTATTCCGAGAGGCTTGCCGGGAGAAGGTAATCTCCTCGTATTTGATAATGGCGGCTGGGGTGGTTATGGTCTTCCGAACCCTGCATCTCCTTATGGTTCGAAAAACGCTGTTCGTGATCACTCGAGAATCTTAGAAATAAATCCGGTCACGCTTGAAATTGAATGGCAATATACCCCGACTGAAGCAGGATTTCAAGCACCATTAGATTCTTACCGTTTTTACAGCCCGTATATTAGTTCCGCCCAAAGGCTTCCAAACGGAAACACGCTTATAACCGAAGGAGCAGACGGTCGAATTTTCGAGGTCACACGTGAACATGAGCTTGTATGGGAATATCTCTCGCCTTACAAAAACAATCGAAACTCGAATATGGTCTACCGTGCATACCGTCTCCCGTATGAATGGGTGCCACAGCTAGAAAAACCGGAGGAAAAAGAGATAGTGCCGCTGGATGTGGCTGCATTTAGAGTACCCAATGCTGCAAGTACCGGAACCGATTCAGTCGTAGCCGTTGCAGGTACACATTCCTATGAAGAGGGAGCACTTTGCGTAGCAAGAATTGATGAAACAATAAAAACAACTCAAGATCAACATCGAAGGAGATGATTAATAATGAAGAACGTAAAATCTTTCATACTAATATTTTCTATATTTACAAGTTTATTAATAGTTGGATGCTCTAATTCTTCGAAAGAAAGTACGGGAAGTGCGAAATCAGCCGTAAATGAAACTAGTAACATACGGATGGCCATAGATACAGCTGCAGGAGGCTCTCTTCAATTTAGACAATCAGAGAAACAAGGATATTTCAAAAACCATTATGTTGACGCTAAACTCGCAAATTTTGCCATGGGTGTAGATACGATTAATGCAGTATTAACAGAACAAGCCGATACTGGGATTGCAGCCGATTACGTTGCCATTAATTCTTTGGCAAAGGGGAACTTGGTGATAGTTGCTACCCTTACTAGAGGAAATGAAAAAACTTCAAAGGCCAATCAGCTTCTAGCTCAAGGCAGCATTAAGAAAGCAGCTGATTTAAAAGGGAAAAAATTAGGAGTTAATAAAGGAACCGTCAATGAATACGTTTGGGCGCAGTATCTTAAAGTCAATGGTATAAGTGAAAAAGATATCACCTATGTTCCTTACAGCACACCAGATGAGGCCATTGTAGGTGTGAAAAAAGGAGATATCGACGCTGTATGGGTGGGTGGTGCCCTTTTAGAAAAATTTAAAGGTATCGATGGCGTCCATCAAATTGATGATTTACTCGGGGCCGGAGTAACCATTGACAGCTATCTTCTTGCAAAAAAATCATTGGTTGAAGATAACCCTAAAGTGGTAGAAAATGCTTTAAAAGCTCTTAATGAAGGGATACACTATGTCCAAAATAATAGAGAGGAAACCGCAAAGCTGGCATTTGAACAATTGAAACTGCCAGAGGATGGCGTTTTAAAAGATCTTGAAAGAAATAATTATGTCCTAGGCTTTACGAAGGAAGATGCGAACCATCTCGAGGAAATGAAAAAATGGATGGAGGAAAAAGGGATATTAAGTAATTCATTCAATCTAGATGAGAAATTAAGTTTAGATCCACTTAAAAAGGCATTACCTGAGTCTGTTACTTATTAATCCAAGGGAGGGAACTTTTATGAACTCAAGCCTTAAAGAACTCGAAAAATCCTCACTGATTTCGATTTCTAGCTTATCCCAATCATTTAATGGGAATTCTACTTTTGTTCTAGAAGATGTCGATTTAACAATTCAAGACGGTGAATTTTTTATCCTGCTTGGGCCCAGCGGTTGTGGGAAGTCCACTCTTCTTAGCATCATTGCCGGCTTTATCAAAAATACGGCGGGCGAAGTCTTAGTAGATAACGAAAAAGTAAATAAGCCTGGTAGAAATCGAGGAGTTGTCTTCCAACAAGCTGATTCTGCTCTATTTCCGTGGTTAACAGTTAAGGAAAACGTTGAATTCGGTTTAAAGATGCAGAATATCCCCAAAATAATTCGTGAGGAAAAGTCCTCCTATTATATTGAACTTGTTGGTTTAAAGGGGCACGAAGGGAAATTTCCAAAGGAACTTTCAGGAGGAATGAAGCAGCGTGTCCAATTAGCACGCGTCTTAGCAAATGACCCTGACATTTTATTAATGGATGAACCCTTTGGCGCCTTGGATGCCATGACCCGCCGAACGATGCAGCAAGAATTGGTGAGAATATGGAAAGAAATGAATAAAACGATTATCTTTGTCACCCATGATATTCAAGAAGCACTTTTACTTGGTCAAAAAGTAGGTGTGATGTCTGTGGGTCCATCATCCAATATCTCTACTATCTATGAAGTTCCGTTAGCCTATCCAAGAGATTTTACAGACAAAGAATTCCATCTTATTTATCAAAAGATACAATCACATTTTGATTAAAAGGGGGAACAGGTATGTATGTACAAAAAAATGAAATAAAAAGAAATCAGGCTTCATTGCCAAAAATTAAATTACATTTTCCCCTTGTGAAATTGGTTATTAAAAGTGGGGTCATCGGCTGGATATTAGTTCTTTCGATATGGAGCATTGCCGCGGCTTTTTCTGACCCACAGTTTTTGCCCAGCCCATTAGTTGTATGGCAAGGAGCGATTGACCTTAGCAAGGATGGCTCCTTATTTAAATACATGGGGGCAAGCTTTGTGAGAGTGATTATTGGTTGGACGCTGGGGAATGTGGTCGCCATCCCGATTGGTTTATTGATAGGTCGCTTTTCAACTTTGAGAGTGGTGCTGGATCCGATTATTAATTTTATTCGTTTCATTCCTCCCCTTGCGTTTATTACGTTATTCATGCTTTGGTTCGGAATTGGCGAGCAGTCCAAAATCTTTTTAATCATGTATGCCACCTTCTTTATCGTCATTATAAATACCATTACTGGTGTCCTTTTTGTCGAAGAAGATAAAATACGTTCTGCTAGAAGCATGGGAGCGTCAGAAGTACAAATTATGTTCCATGTCATCATCCCAGCTTCCCTTCCTTATATATTCACGGGAGCTAAACTGGCTATGGGGTCCTCCTTTATGGCCATTGTCGGGGCTGAAATGGTTGCTGCGAATGAAGGGATTGGCTACATGATTTGGAATTCAAGATTGTACTTTAAAACAGATTGGATTTTTGTTGGTCTCGTCACACTTGGATTAATGGGATTTTTAATGGATCGCATCCTGACTCAATTTGGGAAAATCGTGTTAAAACGATATAACGTGGTTAAAAAATAATTATCTTTCACTATTGAAAAGGGAAACTACTTTATTTGGTAGTTTCCTTTTATTTAAATAGAATTTAAACCCATCCATTTTAACTTGAACAACATTCTTCATTTTTAGCATCATTTGATACTGAGAAAGAGCGGAACAAAAATAGCAGCAAGAGCCTGTGGAGTTTGTTTTTAATTCAAAGCATTATAAAATAAAGTTAGCAAAAATATATGAGTATCCCCATAGCTG
>NZ_NUOW01000048.1:0-137 GCF_002584635.1 Bacillus sp. AFS031507 | reverse complement strand
TCATGATTCAAGAAACTAGACTTGGAGGTATAGCTTTCATCTCGAACAATGACTTGAATTCCATGTCGCTCTGCTTTGTATTGAATCATTCCTATGAAAGTGGCATATGGGATTTGTATGAAGGTTTGTTTACTAGT
>NZ_NUOW01000047.1:433-639 GCF_002584635.1 Bacillus sp. AFS031507 | reverse complement strand
TCCAATCAACAAACAATAAAAAAGGTATATGATGATTGGAAAAGTTTCTTCGAAGCCTCTAAGAAATATAAAACCATGCCTACTAGCTTTTCAGGAAAGCCAAAGATTCCTAAGTATAAACCGAAGAATGGACGTACGACTTCTTATTTAACCAATCAAATTACCAAAATTAAAAATGGAAATGTGCTTTCATTACCAGGAACTCC
>NZ_NUOW01000047.1:0-274 GCF_002584635.1 Bacillus sp. AFS031507 | reverse complement strand
GATTTTTTACATAAGGCCAGTGCAAAAGTGGTGGAGATTGCTCAAGAAAGAACCATTGATACAATCATCATAGGTAAAAATGAAGGTTGGAAGATGGAGGTTGATATGCAAAAGACTACAAAACAAACCTTCATACAAATCCCATATGCCACTTTCATAGGAATGATTCGATACAAAGCAGAACGACATGGAATTCAAGTCATTGTCCGAGAAGAAAGCTATACCTCTAAATCTAGTTTCTTGAATCATGACCCGATTCCAACTTACGGGGAAG
>NZ_NUOW01000046.1:260-492 GCF_002584635.1 Bacillus sp. AFS031507 | reverse complement strand
TGGGCGTAGATAACCTGGCAACTATCATCGATAACACGGGGCTAAAGCCTCTGCTTATCAAGGGCAAATGGTTAAAATCGATCAATCAATATTATAACAAATTAAGAGCGAAATACATGAGTATCCTTCGAAATGGAAAAGGACCAAAGGAAGGGAAGTTTACCAGCACAAGATTAACTTCATTAGACCGAAAAAGGAACAATCGAGTCATGGATTTTTTACATAAGGCCAG
>NZ_NUOW01000046.1:0-155 GCF_002584635.1 Bacillus sp. AFS031507 | reverse complement strand
GATTCCAACTTACGGGGAAGAGCACCAACCTAATTTTAGCGGGTATAGAAGCAGTCGAGCTTTTTACAAAATCAAAGGTTCTAAGATTTTGATCCATGCCGATGTGAATGGAGCTTTTAATATTGTCCGTAAACATACCAAGGATGTCTTCGAAG
>NZ_NUOW01000045.1:0-28477 GCF_002584635.1 Bacillus sp. AFS031507 | reverse complement strand
AGTAGGACGTTGCCAGGCACATTAAAGACAACCTGAAAAGGTTGTTTTTTTGTTTTCCGCATGTAATTCCAATGCCTGTCACCACCAAATATTAAATGAGATGTGGACAGTAAGTAAATGTTTTACTAAATGAGGTATCTGGAAAGGCCTGAGAAAGAGGGTTATCTCTGTAAATTTGGAAAGAATGTTAGCTGAGCCAGTCTTGTGACTGGCTTTTTAATCGTATTATACCGTCATGCCATTAACAGCAGGCAATGGGAATTATCTGCTAAAAAAGGGGTCAGGTCCTCACNNNNGTGAGGACCTGACCCCTTTTCAATGGAATAATTTTATATCCACTGGAATATCTAAATGACTTACGCCCATTCTATTGCTACTTGAAGGGTGGACTTTTATTGTTATTAGTAATAGGACACATTCATAAATGACAGCGTTTACTTATCGCATAAATCAAAAGTGTAGGAGGGGAAGTCTCATGAAGAAGACAGCCCATATTTTATCTCATTCCCATTGGGACAGGGAGTGGTATTTACCCTTTGAGAAACACCGCTATTACTTTATCAAGCTGATGAATAATCTGATCGATGAGTTTGAACAGGAAGGAAATCAATTTCAATCGTTTCATCTGGATGGACAAACGGTTCTGTTAGAGGATTATTTCGCTGTTCACCCAGAAAACCGTGAAAAGGTTAAACAATTGATTGAAGAGAAAAAACTAACGATTGGTCCTTGGTATGTGTTGCAGGATGCCTTTTTAACAAGCTCTGAAGCAAATGTTCGGAACTTGCTGATTGGCATGAATGATGCGAAGTCCTATGGACATGTATCAAAAATTGGCTATTTTCCTGACACATTTGGTATTTACGGGCAGGCGCCCCAGCTTTTAAAACAAGCGGGGATTGAGACCGCTGCCTTTGGAAGAGGTGTCAAACCGACTGGCTTTAATAACACGGTATCAGACACCCCCAACTTTGAATCTCCTTTTTCCGAGATGATTTGGAAATCGCCGGATGGCTCTAGTGTTTTAGGGATCTTATTTGCCAATTGGTATTCAAACGGAAATGAAATCCCGGTGGATGAAGAAGAAGCAAGAGTCTTTTGGAATCAAAAGCTCCAAGATGCCGAAAAATATGCGTCCACGAATCAATTATTGTTTATGAATGGCTGTGATCACCAGCCGCTGCAAAAGTCGATTCCTGAGGCAATCGAAACCGCATCCGCCCTTTATTCCGATTATACATTTAAGCATTCAAGTTTTGACGAATATACAGACGCTTTAAAAAGGGTACTTCCAGAGAAGTTACAAGTCATTGAAGGGGAATTGCGCAATCAGCGGACAGACGGATGGTCCACTCTCGTCAATACGGCTTCTGCCCGTATTTACTTAAAGCAATGGAATAACCGCTGTCAAACTCTTTTGGAAAAAATAGCGGAGCCTTTAGCGGCTTTTGGCTATTTAGCAAACGGAACTTACCCGCGCGAATATATTCGCTTTATGTGGAAATCCCTTTTGAAAAATCACCCACATGACAGTATTTGCGGCTGCAGTGTCGATGAGGTCCACCGTGAAATGGTCACGAGATTTGAAAGAGTTTCACAAATGGGCGAGGTATTTGTACAAGAACGAGCAGCAGAACTTGCTCTTACGGTTGATACATCCAAAACACCGGATGGGGGAATTCCGCTTGTTGTCATGAATACAACGGGATGGAACAAAAACGAAGTAGTGACAAAATTAGTCGATGTTGAAAAAGTGTATTTTTCACAAATGCATTTTGAAGAAATTCCTGCCTATTTGAAGGATAAAGAAATGCCTGGCTACAAGCTGGTTGATGATCAAGGTCAGACCGTCGAATTTCAACTCGTAAGCCCGACTGTCGAATTCGGTTACGATCTGCCAGACGACAAGTTCCGCCAGCCGTTTTTTGCAAAGCGGGCTACTCTATCATTCTATGCAGAGGAGATTCCATCCTTCGGTTACAAGACCTATTATCTTGTTCCGGAAGGTCACTCGTTGGTGCAACAACAGGTAAAAGACCCTGTTAACGACTTGGAAATGGAAAATGAATTTGTGCATTTACTGTTCCATGAAGATGGCACGTATGATGTAACGGATAAAAAAACAGGCAAGGCCTTCCATCGTCTCGGTATATACGAAGACACAGGCGATGTCGGGAACGAATACATGTTCAAGGAAGCGAAGGGTTATTCCGCGATCACGACAAAAGGGATACCAGCGGAATTTACCTTAGTGGAAAGAAGTGCCCTGCGTACAGTCCTTGAGTTTAAGCACACGTTATCGATTCCAGTTTCGGCGGACGAGCGACTTGACATCGAACGTCATAAACTTATTTGGCATAAGGAAAGAGAAGCAGGAAGAGCCAAAGAAATGACTGCCATTTCGCTTCGAACAGTTGTGACACTCGAAAAAGGAATGAAAGGACCGGCCTTTAAGCTTTTTATCAATAATCAAGCAACAGACCATCGTCTCCGTGTCCTTTTCCCAACAGGGCTGCAGACGGAAACACATCAAGCTGACAGTATTTTTGAGATTGTTACTCGCCCTAATACGCCGGAAAAGGAATGGGAAAATTCGAGCTTTTGTCATCACCAGCAGCGATTTGTCAGTCTCTCGGATGACAAGATGGGGGTAACAGTGGCAACGGATGGTCTCCATGAATACGAAATCCTGCAAAAGGATGGAACAATCGCAGTAACCGTGCTTCGTTCCGTTGCGGAGCTTGGGGACTGGGGATACTTCCCGACACCTGAAGCCCAATGCTTAGGGTTGCAAACAGCGGAGTGGCAAGTGCTGCTTCATCAAAAAGATGTCATTGCTTCGAAAGCATATGTGGATGCCTATCAATACAAAGTCCCGCTGCTGGCTATTCAGACAAGCATCCATGAAGGCAAATTGCCTGGAACCCATCAGTTCGTAAACTGGGAATCAAATGGACTTGTATGGTCGTCGATGAGAGTAGCGGAAGAGCAAGATGATGTGATCGTTCGCTGGTTTAATCTGGCTGGACAAAAGGAAATGCTAAAAGCTGCCATCCATGACGATGCTCGATCCTATAAAAGTACTATTCTTGAAGAAAAAACAACGGACTCAAAGAGTCTATATGAAGTAGAAGGTCACGAAATTATTACACTTGGTTTTCATCATAAACGATAGGAGCGAAAAAAATGACGTCAGTACTGCCAGAATCGATGCAAAAGCTCATCCATCATGTTAAGGAATTCTTTCCAGGTGATGACCAGCTGCACCGTATGTTTGAACAATGTTTTGTAAATACGTATGAAACAACGATGAAAAAGCAAGAAGATGGAAAAACATTCGTGGTTACCGGAGACATTCCTGCGATGTGGTTAAGAGACTCAGCAGCACAGGTGAGACCTTATTTACTTGCTGCCGAAGAGGATCAAGAGGTCGCTGATTTACTTGAGGGGGTCATTCGCCAGCAATTTGCGTTTATCTTACACGACCCTTATGCGAATGCTTTCAATGAAGCGGCAAATGGCAGGGGACATCAAACGGATCATACCAAAATGACACCACATATTTGGGAGCGGAAATACGAGATTGATTCCCTGTGCTATCCAGTGCAGCTGGCCTACCTGTTTTGGAAGTCTACTGGAAGGACATCCCATCTCAATGAAACGTTCCAGCAGGTAATCGAAACGATTATCCACGTATGGCGAACAGAGCAAGATCATGAAAATCAATCCTCCTACCGGTTTGAACGTGCAGATGTTCGCCAGTCAGATACGTTAATCCGCGATGGAAAAGGAGGGCGAGTTGTCCCAACCGGGATGACCTGGAGCGCCTTCCGCCCAAGTGATGATGCCTGTACTTACGGATACCTTGTACCGGCTAATATGTTTGCAGTTGTCATCTTAGGGTACGCGGCTGAAATATGTGAGGAAGTTCTTCACCAGTCTTCCTTAAAAGAGGAATGCTTGAAGCTTCGTGAAGAAATTCAAAAGGGAATTGAGCAATATGCGAAGCTTGACCACCCTGTATATGGTGATATGTATGTGTATGAAACAGATGGGGAAGGGCGGGTCAATTTAATGGATGATGCCAATGTACCGAGCTTGCTGGCTTCCCCCTATTTAGGCTACCTTCCATTTGAAGATACGACCTACCTAAATACACGCCAGTTTCTTTTAAGCCGAGATAATCCTTATTATTACGAAGGAAAATATGCGAATGGAATTGGAAGCCCGCATACACCCGATCATTATATTTGGCATATTGCGCTCGCCATACAGGGCATGACAACGATAAATGAAGCAGAAAAACAGGAAATTTTAGCTTATTTTAAACAGACAGATGGCGGTACACATTTTATGCATGAAGGCTTTAATGCCGATTGTCCTGAAGAATTTACTAGGGACTGGTTTGCATGGGCGAACACGATGTTTAGTGAATTTGTGTTAAGTCTTACAGGGAAAGCGGTTAAAGGAAGCCCGCTTTATCATCAATTAATGAAAAACAAAAGCAACCAAGCAGTTTAGAAAAGAAAAGAGTAGGAATTGGAAAGGGTGATGACGTCATGCAAAAAGGTCATTGGATGGTCGGAATTTGCGAATGGATCTGGAGGGTGGTCTCGGTGAATCTTTGCTGGATTGTCTTTACTGTCCTAGGATTAGGGATTTTTGGCTTTTTCCCGTCGTCTGTTGCCCTTTTTACCATTGTCCGGAAATGGATAAAGAAAGACACGGATACACCTGTATGGAAGACTTTTAAGAACGTTTATTTTAAAGAGTGGAAGCGAAGCAATGGATTGGGTTTTGTTTTTTTCGGGATTGGACTTTTCCTCTTTGTCGATATCCGGATTGCTGAGGGAATGATGTCAGGCGTTTTTTCTAACTTTCTATCGGTGATCTTATATTTTCTAGCGTTTTTGCTCCTATTATCCGTTGGCTATTTCTTTGCTATTTATGTCCATTTCGAGCTTACCAATAAGGAATATGTAAAACAGTCCTTTCTATTTGCGGTGACCAGTTTACCATCCACGCTATGGATGGGAGCCGGATTTTTTGTCATAGGCTATCTCATTAATCAGCTTCCAGGCTTAATCCCTTTTATTTCCGCCGTGGCTCCGGCCTACTGGATGATGAGGGTCTGCCTGAATCGGTTTAACCATTTAGAGAAAAGAGCCGCATTAATCTAACGATAAAGTTTGACCATAAGGCAGTGAAACAGGGGGGAATGTACGTGAAACTAAATTTAACGGGTGACGTGTCGTCGGTTACAGATGGACTAAAGGCTGTATTGGAGAATTTAGCGATTCAACTTTCACAGGATGGTTATCCCATTCATGTGAAAAATCAAAAAGGCCCCATACGGGTCGTGAATAAAAATGGTCAAGGTGAAATTACCTTTGAAAAGACAGTTCACTTTTTTCGGGCATTAGGATTATGGCTTGAACAGGTTAACAAAGTCAGTGAATTTGATTTTACGGAGAATCCGCAGTTTGACATGAGTGGTGTCATGCTTGATGCGTCAAGAAATGCAGTTCCAACGGTTGCTGAAGTAGAAAAGTTCTTGCAGAGAATGGCCGTGATGGGATTAGACACATTGATGCTTTATACAGAGGATACCTACGAAGTAAAGGAACATCCTTATTTTGGGTATATGCGGGGAAGATATACGTTTGAGGAGTTAAAAGCATGTGATGACTATGCAGAGAAACTAGGGATTGAGATGATCCCTTGTATTCAATCTTTGGGCCACTTACGAGAAGCACTTAAATGGAATTATGCTTCAACCTTTAAAGACACAGATGATATTTTATTGGTCGATAAGCCGGAGACCTATGAGTTTTTAGAAAATTGTATCAAGGCCGCTTCTGAACCATTTAAGACAAAACGGATTCATATCGGAATGGATGAGACGTTCCAGCTTGGGTTAGGTAAATATTTAGAACAAAATGGCTATGAGAACCATATTGATTTGATGAATAGACATCTTCAAAAGGTTGTTTCCATCACGGAGAAATTAGGGCTTAAGCCAATGATTTGGAGCGATATGTATTATCCTTTGTTTACGGAAAACAGCAAATATAAGGATGAAAACGGCAATATCGAGAAAGAACTGGTTGCTTCTATCCCTGATGTGCAACTCGTTTATTGGAATTACTATAGTAAGGATCAGGCCATCTATGAAAAAGATATTACGAACCATAAATTGCTAGGATCAGCTCCAATTTTTGCAGGCGGTGCATGGACTTGGAATGGACTCGCACCGAACTATGGCAAAGCGATTGTGACGACTGAGGCCGCCATTGCTGCTTGTAAAAAGGAAGGGGTGAAAGAGATATTTGTCACGATGTGGGGCGATAATGGCGCAGAAACACCGCTATCTACTTCATTCCCAATCTTACAATTATTCGCAGAACACTCCTATCATAAGGAAGTGACCATTGACCAGGTAGCGGAACGATTTGAATTTTGTGGTGATGGGCACTTTGATGATTTTATCAATCTAAAGCTATTGGATGAAACGCCTGGAGTCATGCAGGATAACATGAATACATCGATGACTTCTAAGGTTTTACTCTACCAAGATAGTTTAATTGGATTATATGATGAAAATGTGCGCGGTCTATCTTTAGGGGAGCATTATGAAAAATTAGTATCTGTATTGGAAAGAGCAAAGGCTCGTAATCCAAAATGGGAAGCGCTATTTGACTTTTATGAGCAATTGGCAAGAGTCCTTAGTGAGAAGGCGGAAATCGGCCTTGAGCTAAAAGAAGTTTATGAGAAAAAAGATTACGAGCAAATGAAAGCGAACCTTACTAAGTTAGAAATGATCCAATCCAATGTTGACCTTTTACGACAAAAGCATCGTAAAGTTTGGTTTGCAGCCAACAAGCCATTCGGCTGGGAAGTCCTTGATATTCGTTATGGCGGAGTCATTACACGCTTGGATTCGGTAAAATATAGGATTAACGAATGGCTGGAGGGAACAGTTTCTAGTTTAGAAGAGTTAGAGGAAAAAAGATTACGACATGATGGACCATGGGAAATTGTGGACGGGTTAGTCGGTGGTAATGTCTATCATCGCATTGTAACCGCTGGAAACTTTTCACTATAAGCAGTTATTGTACCTTCTATGATGTTTTTAGCTAGAAAAATAGTTCAAATGGCCAAATGGGGTGAAAACGGTGTTTTTAGCAGAAAGAAAATTTGAATCGCGTATTAGGGAACTTGAAAGTTACCGTTATCGTGATTGTGTCTCCATCCATCAATTTTATACACATGAAGATGATGGTACGGTTGGTGCCTATCCACCAGCCGCTTACGATGAAAAGAACGTCATGCAAATTGGCGACTATTGGAAAGGCCGCGACCGTTATATTTGGCTTCATGCCGATGTTGATTGTCATTTGCAACACACCATCCATCCAGTCGTCGGTCTTTTCTCCTTTGGAAAGACTGGCGGGGGCAATAATTCAGGGTTTGAATCCTTACTATTTGTGAATGGCAAACCCTACCAAGGTGTCGATTCCAATCATGAAGAAGTTCTCTTTGATGAACAAGTCGCTAAGGGACCGATGAGTTTAGATTTTAGGCTCTGGTCTGGACTTGAGGGGGGAGGGCTTCCGATTGAAAATGAATTTAAACTTCAGATGGCAAAAATAGGCTGGCTTGATCAACAAGTCGATAATTTATACTATACCCTTTTGGCGGCTTACGAAGTGTTATTGGAAACGAATGAGGAAGAGTCTGCCTCTTTGACTTTGAAAAAGGTTATTGCGGATGCCTTACAGCGAATTAATTGGACGGAACCCGGAAGTACGGAATTCTATGAATCCTGCTATGAAGCTGAAGCCAGCCTGACTGATGCCATCCATTCAATTCAACCATCATCCGATTCATCCGATATTACGATTCATACGGTTGGTCATACCCATATTGATGTAGCTTGGCTGTGGAGATTAAAAAATACGAGAGAGAAAGCTGCTCGTTCCTTCTCCACAGTGCTGCATTTAATGAAACAATTCCCTGAATACCTGTTTTTGCAAACCCAGCCACAACTCTATGATTATATTAAAACAGATTATCCGGAAATCTATGACCAAATGAAAGCAAGAATTGCAGAAGGAAAGTGGGAAGTCGGCGGCGCGATGTGGCTGGAAGCTGACTGTAATATTCCAAGTGGTGAGTCGCTTGTTCGCCAAATCCTGCATGGAAAAGCCTTTTTCAAAGAGGAGTTTGGTGTCGACTGTCATTATTTATGGCTGCCCGATGTTTTTGGGTACAGTTGGGCCCTTCCGCAAATCTTACAAAAATCAGGGATAAAAACGATGATGACAACGAAGATTAGTTGGAATCAATATAATCGGATGCCTCATGATACCTTTTACTGGAAGGGAATTGATGGATCAGAGATTCTCACCCATTTTATTACGACGCCGGAACCATGGAATGGCCCAGATTCTTGGTTCTACACCTATAATGGTTTTATTACGGCGAAAACGGTTAAAGGGGCTTGGAAAGGCTATCGTGATAAAGAGCTATCAAAGGATCTGCTTCTATCCTATGGGTATGGTGACGGTGGCGGTGGTGTCACTCGAAATATGCTCGAAATGAGAAGAAGATTGGACAAATTGCCAGGGATGCCGAATGTGAAGACTTCTACGGCAGGAGAATTTTTTGAAAAGCTTCATAAAAATATTGAGGAATCAAACAGTTACATCCATAAATGGGATGGCGAATTGTACCTAGAATATCATCGGGGAACCTATACAAGCCAGGCGTTTATGAAAAAGATGAATCGTAAATTAGAGCTTTTGTATAGGAGGGTGGAATTCTTATCTTCTTGGCTTTCGGAAAATGGTCATTGGCTTGGAAATGATGAGCTGAAAAGTGGTTGGAAAATTATCTTAAGAAATCAATTTCATGATATTATTCCGGGCTCCTCCATTCATGAAGTATATGAGGACGCCAAGGAAGAATACGAGGAAGCCTGGCAAATCGGGAATCAGCTGGAATCTCGTGTGATCCATAACGGAATCGAGCAGGCTGGCCATTCTGTTGTTCTATTTAACGCTACCCATCTCAAAGGGTTAAAAAATGTGGGTATTCCTCAATTTGCTGAGTATGAAGCAGGTGAGTGGAGAAACAGTAACGGAGCAGTGTTGAACCATCAAAAACGTGAGAATGGCTGGCTCGTTGAAGTGGATGCACTTCCATCGTTTGGAGCTAAAACCTTATATT
Organism: Bacillus sp. AFS031507; assembly: GCF_002584635.1. Classification (NCBI taxonomy): domain Bacteria; kingdom Bacillati; phylum Bacillota; class Bacilli; order Caryophanales; family Bacillaceae; genus Bacillus; species Bacillus sp. AFS031507. The sequence continues at coordinate 19,246 of NZ_NUOW01000045.1, read as the reverse complement.
TTGAACCGATTAAAAATGCTAGAGTAACAAAAGCAAATTTTAGCTATACTGACAGGAAATTAGAAACACCGTTCTATCTCGTTGAGTGGAATGAGTTTGGCCAAATGACGACTATTTATGATAAGGAAGCACAACGTCATGTTCTGGCTGACGATCAAAGAGGGAATATTCTTCAAATTTTTGAAGATAAACCTCTTGCGCATGAGGCATGGGATATTGATATTTTCTATCAAGAGAAAATGGAGGAGATCCATGATTTAGTCAGATTTGAAGTAGTGGAAAATGGTGAACTTACTTTTACTATTCATGCCATCTGGAAGTATCATCATTCTGAAATTTCTCAGCGGATTGTTTTTTATAAAAATGACCGCCGAATCGATTTTGAAACGAATGTAGACTGGCATGAAAAAAGAAAATTGCTTAAGGCCGCCTTTCCTGTCGATGTTCGAACAACGGAGGCCACCTATGATATTCAATTTGGCAATGTCAAGCGCCCTACACATTGGAATACCAGCTGGGATATGGCGAAATTTGAATCGGTCGGCCATCAATGGGTCGATCTATCAGAACCCGATTATGGGGTAAGTTTATTGAATGATTGCAAATATGGCTATGACATCAAAGAAAATACGTTGCGATTAACACTTTTAAAATCAGCTACTCATCCGGATCCGCAAGCAGATCAGGGGGCGCATTCGTTTGTTTATTCGTTATATCCACATATCGGGGATTGGCGGCAAGCGAAGACGGTGGAAAAAGCCTGGGATTTAAATGATCCTATTTCCGCTGTAGAAGGCAGTTGGACAAAGGAAGCATCCTTCATCGAAACTGATGCTGACCATATTTGGATTGATGCCATCAAGCCAGCCTTTCATGGCGACGGTATCATTATTCGTTTCCATGAGTATGAGGGACGCAGAGGAAAGGTTTCTTTGAATGTTCAGAAAGACTTCCGATCATGGGTGGAGACCAATTTAATGGAAGAACCGATTGGTGAACAATCTGAAGATCCGATTGAGTTGGAAATTAAACCATATGAAATTAAGACCATAAAGCTTTTGTAGTGGAGTACTCGAATGGAGTATGTAGGGGACGTGGGGATAAACCACGTCCCCTTTGTCATTTATATAATTATTCAAAAAGGCCAGCTAGCTTTTCTAATGTCGAGCGTCTTTCGACATTCTTTTCTCCATTTCCCGGGAAAAAATCCTTTTGTTAAAAGGGTTTTTCCCGCAACTAATCAAACGTTTGGTTAGTAAGGAATGATCAGTAAACGTGTCGAAGCATGAGAGTTTCCCTAAGGAAATCCTAATATCGACATGTTTTGCCGGTCACACAAAAAGAACCTGTGGATCCACGAATGGTTTCCTCACAGGTTCGAATAACAAATTATTTATCATGACTTGTACTGCACTACGAGTTAATTCCCATTATTAAACTCTTTCTTCAACTCCTGCATCCGCGCCATGGCCTGCACAAGTCGATCTTCATTGGTGACTTGTTTTCTTAATGTTGGATGAAGCTTGTTGTAGGCCACTTTACACTCATTGACCTCGTTTTTATCAGCCAAGGTTAACTCGTTAAGCTCTGGCAAATGGTTAATTTTATAAATGACCTCTGTTACCGACTCATTCAAATAAGCCGTACTGTACTTGAGGGATTCTCTTGTATCCGGGTTCTGAACGGTGTAATAGACCCTGCCGGCGTCAGGCCCAAAGTCCAACTGCTCAAATGTGAGCGTTCCGTCTTTTTCGGCCGTTTTTTCCGCCAAAACTTCTTTTGTGTCCAGAGATCTGTACAATCTAACCGTTTGGCCCTGCTTCACTCGTTCGATTACAACTTTATCCTGGGCACCGATATTGTTTTCAGCTGATACAAAATGCATCATAATATTCTCTGTTCTTGGCAATGCATCACTCTCAAACATCTGCCATTCATAAATACGGATGGCTCCCCATGGCGATGTTCCACTATTATAGACCTGAAGTTTAAACTCACTTGCTGTAACAGGTTGGTCGAGAATAATATCTGTTACGGCTTTCGTATTACCGGTCATTCTTTTTGCACTGACCCACGAACCTGTCTGATCTTTGTAGAGCAGTTCAAAATCAACGGTGTTCATGTTACTTGCTTCGCCGCCATATTGAGCATGCTCGACTCTCCAGCGGCGGATGGTTTTCGGCTCTCCTAAATCAATCGTCATGTAACCACTTTTTGCATTCGTGGCACACCATTTACTGTTGCCAGCAGCTGTTCCATCCAATGCCTTAGAAGCAGGCTCCGCTTCATTTTCAGCAGAAACACCCGTCACTTTGGCATTAAGGGCAACATTTGCAGATGGGCCATGTTGTTCTATTTCGGTTCCATCCGTGCCCATGCCCCAGTCAAATGCAATCTCTGCTGGTTCACCACGTACGTAATCCTGATTCACTGGCACTATCTCTAGGGTAGTCATATGATCTGGTGAAGCGTTTGCAACAGTCCTGGTAATGTTAGAAACATAGAAATGATTATTTGGTGTAGAGCCTAAAAGCGTTTTTACTCCATCGGCATTCTTTTGGTAAATCTCGTATTGCAGTACTTTTTCATCTGCTGACCAGCTTAGACGTGCCTCGGCATCAAAAGCGGTTCGCAGCATCTTTTGAGTGACTGCCGCATTTTGCGGTTTTGTTTGAATAGAGGCAGCAGTATCATAAACGGATAGTTGACCTACATTCATTTCATAGTTTGCTAGGCTTTCAGAGTTGCTGACTTTAAGGCTTACTGCATAAGCAGTTTTCCCTGCATCCTCTTTCAGGTCAAGGACCGCTGTTTGCCACCCATCGGTGGTTTTTGTTTTTGGCAATGAATAATACTTCATCTGATCCGGTGAATAATCTTCACTGTAGGCAACACCCAGCGAAACATTGGCACCTGATTGATTCTGATAGACCACACGAATTTTCGTTGTATCCGTGATTTCGAGCTTTGAACTGTAAAGCATCACGTCATTGACAGAAGAAGCGTCGAGCGGACCACTGAATTTTAGCGAATTCCCACCGTTATAGGCTTTATCAAAATCATATGAAACTTTGATTCTGCTGCCTTGATTACGGACCCACCAACGCCACGTTGGCATAATATCTTGGATGGAACGGTTATTCCACTCAAGCGGGCTGGCTATTTTTCCATCAACAAAATATTGTTTCCCGTGTCCACTGTTAAAGTTGGTAGTAAAAGGAATCTTTTGAATGACAGATGAATCTGTGACAAAACGGGCCATCCCTTTCCAGTTTGCTGAATCGTCTGCTCGTGTCGGGTCACCTTGAGGTCCTGTCCAGAAATAGGTTTCTTTTTCATGGAAATCTACAGGATCGGCCGCAAATCCCATGGTTGAGTTTGGTGCATAGAGGGCAATGGAAACCTTTGCCTGTTTTTGTTCATTTAAGAGTGCGTTGGTATTAATTTTGGTATTATAAGAATTCTGTTGTACTTCGAAACCGGCATAAGCATCATAAGGGTCACGGTTATGACTTTTCATTGTAGCAACCGTTGTGTTAATTTGCGGGGTTCCCCAGTTATAGTTTAGGAAAAACTCATCCACCGCATACTTCCCATCTGCTGCTGGTTTGACATACAAATCATTATTGCTGTTAACGGCATTTTGATACGAAACAGAGCCATTATTGGATTGGGAATCATACCAGCCAAAGCGAAGGTTTGAATGCCGCTTCACATAGCGCATCATTTCATTCATTCGTTCCGCTGTTTTTTGACTGACACCATAGGTTTCCTGATTCATAAAATAACCATCAAAGCCATAATATTCGGCTACTTCAATCATTTTATCCGCTACTGGGAAGCTCCCATCTTCCGCCTGCTTCGTGAATGCTTCGACCTCCGCAAGTGCCTCTTTAGAAGCTGGCCCCCATGGAAAACCTACGGTTGCGTAAACTGGAACACCATTCCGATGGGCTGCATCGACGATATCTGGTGAGGGAATGGCGAAAATTCCTTCATCCGTTCCTGCCCAGTAAATATAAGAATCTAGCAATTGCCAGTTATCAAACGCGTAAACATTAAAATCGTTGCTGCCAACAGGGCTTGTCTGGTCATGATTCGAGAGCGTAATTGCTGCCGAGGTAATACCAGCCTCCGGATGTGCTAGCGGGTTAACCTGGTGTCCTTTAAATCGATTTTTATTTAATGGGACGCTTGCGCGGTTCAACGCTGCATCTGGGTCTTTTTTAGGCGACCAGTTTAGGAGTGTCTCGACCCTAAAAGCCGGAGCTAATGGCTGTAAACTCAGTTGATCAGCATAATTCTCATTGACGACATTCGTTCCATCTCCATCCACAGCGGCATAGGCTTCTGGCGTTATCATGGAAATAAGAAGAGAAAACAATAGGACAAAGGAAAAGATACGCTTATTACTATTTTTCTTTTTATTTTTCACCGGGATCCTCCTCGTATTAAATAATGATGTTGGGCAACTGAACGATATAAATACGAAAAACTAAATATCCCTCCCCTCTGTTAAACTATCGATATATTTCCCCCCTTATTTCCTTCTAATAGGAAGTTTTCTAATTTTCAGAAACAACACTTTTATACTATCAACTATTATGTAAGCGCTATACTAAATAAACTATAGATTTACTGGATTAATGTTAGTAAACTCTAAACCGTCATTCCAACTACGTTTTCATTGATTCAAAGTGAATGATTCTACTCAGAAATAAAATTTGATTATTTAGAAAATCTATATATGATTTTTGCAGTTAATCCTAAATAAGTTCACTATAAATAGAATCATGACAGCTATAAAATATAAATATGGAAGTGCTTACATTGGAAGGGAGGAGGAAAAGCATGAAAGGAATGTTGAGTGATATTTATAAAAATCGAATTTGGCTGCTTATGGTTTTACCTGGAACCATTTGGTTATTATTGTTCTCTTACTTGCCTATGTTTGGACAAGTTTTAGCTTTTAAGAAATTTAGGATTGATCCAGATGGTTTTTTTGCCAGCGTCATGAATAGTGAATGGGTGGGCTGGGATAACTTTAAATATTTGTTTAGCACGGAAGATGCCTTTATTATTACAAGAAATACCATCCTATACAATCTTGTCTTTATTGTGTTAGGACTTGTCGCAGCGGTTGTAACCGCTATCTTACTCAGTGAGCTTGTTAATCGGAAGTTATCCAAGTTTTATCAAACCGGAATGCTGTTCCCGCATTTTATTTCATGGGTTATCGGCAGCTATTTTGTATTTACCTTCTTGAGTGCAGATCGTGGTCTTTTGAATAATATCCTTGGCTGGTTTCACATAGATGCCATTTCGTGGTATAGCGAGCCAAAATATTGGCCATTTATTCTTGTATTTATGAGCCTGTGGAAGGGGATTGGCTATGGCAGTATCGTGTATCTAGCAGCGATCGTCGGTATTGATAAAACTTATTATGAGGCTGCCATGATTGATGGTGCGACAAAATGGCAGCAGGTCAAGCATGTCACCTTACCAATGCTGAAGCCATTAATGATTATTTTAACCATTATGAATATTGGTAGAATATTTAACTCCGATTTTGGATTGTTTTATCAAGTACCAAGAGATTCGGGTGCCTTATATCCGGTTACCAATGTTATTGATACGTTCGTTTACCGGGGGCTTATGACCTTAGGGGATATTGGTATGAGTACGGCAGCAGGTCTTTATCAGTCGGCAGTTGGTTTCGTCTTGGTGATGATAACGAATTACATTGTTAGAAAAGTTGATCAGGAAAGTGCATTATTTTAATGTTAAATTCTTCACGAAGGGAGGAAAGGTCGCCCGGCGGCTAACTATATGCCAAATGAACTTCATAATACCCAATCATCTTTAGTCTTATCCAAACCCGCGAAAGAAATTAATGGTGGGCTGGTGAAAATGAAACGGAAAAAGACCAGAAATCCTCATGAGCTTCACCCGGTCACCAATAGGATTATAAGTGTGCTGTTAGGTATTTTTACTTTGATCTGTGTCTTTCCTTTTCTCTATGTTATTGTGATTTCCTTTACCAGTGAGGAAAGCATTGTGAGAAATGGCTTTCAACTTATACCGGAGGCTTGGAGTACCGATGCTTATCAATACTTATGGAATATGAAGGACCAATTATTCCGTTCTTACGGTGTCACCCTTTTTATTACGATTGTTGGAACGTTTATTAGTGTGTTGATGATTACCTTTTATTCTTATGCGATTTCACGACCTCAATTTAAGTATAAAAGATTTTTCACATTCCTAGCGTTCTTCACGATGCTTTTCAGCGGGGGCTTAGTTCCAAGTTACATTATTACCACTCAATTCTTACATTTGAAGAATTCCATTTGGGCGTTAATATTACCACTTGCCATGAATGCCTTTTATATCATCATCATGAGAACATTCTTTATAAAATCTGTTCCGGAATCGATTTTGGAATCTGCACGAATAGATGGGGCAAGCGAATGGAGAACCTTTTTCCAAATCGTTTTTCCGCTTTCTTTACCAGGGATTGCCACAATTGCCTTGTTTAGTACCCTAGGTTATTGGAATGATTGGTTTAATGCTTTGCTTTACATTGATTCGCCCAATTTAGTCCCACTCCAGTCCTTACTTATGAAAATAGAGGCGAACCTAGAATTTATGAGGCAAAATGTTGATATTAGCTTAATGCAGCAAAGCTTATTTAATACCATCCCACAAGATTCAGCAAAAATGGCTATGGTCGTAATCGCCACTTTACCAATAGCAGTCTCTTACCCGTTCTTTCAAAAGTACTTTATTAGCGGACTGACTATCGGCGGTGTTAAAGAATAAAAATAGAAAGAGAAAGAGGAGAGTCAAGATGAAGAAACGGCTAATATTTTTACTTGCATTAGTTTTATCGATTGGAACTATTCTTTCCGCATGTACTAGTAAAGACAGTTCCACTTCAGAAAAAGGCAGCAAAAATGGCGAGCCCTATGAAATTAAATGGTACACCATTGGAACCCCACAAAAAGACACAGATAAAGTATTTGCCGAAGTAAATAAATATCTAGAGAAAAAAATTAATGCCACCGTTAATATGACCCAAATTGACTGGGGTGATTGGCAACAAAAAACGCAGGTTATTATTAATTCAGGCGAACCTTTTGATATTATCTTTACTAATGGTACGGAATACGTCCAAAATGCGCAGAAAGGGGCCTTCCAACCAATTGATGAATTGTTAGATACTGAAGGGAAAGAATTAAAAGCGGCGTTAGATCCTGCCCTATTAGCAGGAGTTAAAATTAACGGAAAGACCTATGGTATTCCTGCTAATAAAGAAGCTGCCAGACAATCTGTTTATACGTTCAATAAACGTCTTGTCGACAAATACAAATTTGATATTACAAAGGTGAAAACCTTAGAAGATCTCGAGCCAATGCTTCAAGTCATTAAAGAGAATGAAGCTTCGATTACTCCAATGGCAACAGTTAAAGCCTATCTTCCATATGACTACGTCTTTAATAATGAAATGCCTTTTGCCTTCCCTCTTAAAGGGGATCGAGACCATGTCGTTAATTTCTTTGAAGACGATTTAACCATGCAAACCTATAAAACGATGCATAAATATTATAAAGCCGGCTATATCAAGGCAGATGCCGCGACAAGCAAAGATACTTGGCCATTGGATGTAGAAAACTGGTTTGTTCGTATGGGTGATTCCCAACCGTATGCTGATTTAGTGTGGTCTCGTTCTGCAAAATATGAGGTTGTTTCTGTGCCAGCTGAAGAACCAACCACTTTTAATGATTCTGTATCGGGTTCCCTTCAGGCCATTTCGACTACATCAAAAAATCCTAAAAAAGTCATGGAATTCTTAAATCTACTTAACACAGACCCATACCTTCGTAACCTTGTTGATAAAGGGATTGAAGGAGTTCATTACGAAAAGAATGCAGATGGAACCATTAAAGATCTTCCAGCGCGTATCGATAAATATAATGTTCCAACTTATTCGCTTGGAAATCACTTTATCTTAGATTTATATGAAAATGATCCTAAAGATAAATGGGAAAAATTTAAGGAATTTAACAATGCTGCAAAACCGGCACCAACTCTTGGTTTCCATTTTAACAGTGACCCAGTAAGATCGGAACTTGCGTCTATTACGAATATCTCTAAGGAATTCTATCCAGCTTTGGCAACAGGTTCTGTTGACCCAGAAGAATACTTGCCAAAATACAATAAAAAGTTGAAAGAAGCTGGAATTGACAAAGTATTAAAAGAAATTCAAAAGCAATTTGATGAATGGAAGGAAAAGGAAGGGAAATAATCCATAAAATCAAGCTGGTTGAAAAACTTCCAGCTTGATTTTATTTCTCCATTGTTTAAAGATTCTTCGACATAATCAAACTCGCAATACAATTGGGTGTGGTCTTCGGGGGTTAAATCTAGTCCAGCGTGTTAAAATTGAGTAAACACTATGAATAATTGAGGAAACTGAAATGGAATTGAAAAGAAAAGGAAATTTTAATCAAAAAATATTTAATCGACTATTTTTAACCTCTTCCATAACCATCATTGTGACGGTCATTGTCTTAATTGTGACGATTACGAACTATTATTCAGATATCATTATTCAAAAGGAAGTTAATATTAATACTAGAACGATGGAAAGAGTAGAAGATTACTTTTCCGGTAAGGATGCAGATATTAATAGAGCGATAAGAGATCTCTATGTTAAGGGGGATATGATTGATGATATGTCCTTTGCCCTTAACAATGGCTATGAGAAATATTTGGAATACCGTCTAGATAAATTTTCAGAAGATCAATCGTTTACTCCGAGAAATATTGATACCTATTTTAATGGTTTCTTTAGTCAAGATAGTGATATTAATGCGGTAAGTTTACGTTCGTCGGAAAATCCCTCTATTGAATATTTGATAGTTAATAATAACATACGATGGAATAAAAGCATTATCGGCCCTTCCACCATATCAGGTCCGCTTTTCAACCAGGGCTACCCACATGTAATGGAAGAAAGCCTGCCAAGGAGCCGGAAATTAAGAAATACCATTACCAAAGAGATTGCTATTAACAATCCCGTAACGCTCAAAAAAATAGGTGTCGTGTCTATTTTTTACTCGACAGACCGTTTAGACAAGATTGTAAAAAAACATGAAGGGGCACCAACTTCTATTTTTTTGCTAGATGCGGACGGCAAAATTGTTTATTCCGTGAATAAGGGGGTTCCCCTTGCTATTTTAGATAAGGTCAAACATGAAACGAATGAGACGAAAATTAAGTGGGAACATGATAACTATTATATTAATTCGATTGCCAATATGGGTGATTATACGTTTGTAGGTGTTATTCCTGACAAAGGATGGCAGAAGTTATCGATCGTCAGGGGAACGATGTGGATTGTTATTACCTTTCTCATTTTAATTGCTATTTTAATATCCTATTCATTTATGCGAAATTACTCGAGGAGAATTAATCAAATAGTTTCTATTATTCGTCAAGTGGAAAAGGGAAACTTAGACGCACGGATTCCCGAATCCAAACATGAAGATGAATTATCGAGGATTGCTGTCAATATTAATTCCATGTTAAATGAATTGAATCATAATATTGATCAATTTTATCTGCTAACCATGAAGCAGCAGCAGGCGGAATTGAAAGCCCTTCAAGCACAAATTGATCCACATTTTTTATTCAATACGCTCGAAGCGATACGGATGGTGGCAGTCGTAGAAGGCTCAAAAACCTCTAGTAAAATGATTTTCCATTTGGCCAAACTGTTTCGATATTCGTTAGAATCTAAAGACATGGTGCCTTTTTATACTGAAATTGAATATGTGAATCAATATTTAAAATTGATGCAGCTTAAATATCCGGATAAATTACTCGTTCATTTTGATATTGCAAGTGATGTGGACCAAATACTCATTCAAAAATTAATTCTGCAGCCGATCATCGAAAATTACTTTGTCCATGGTTTTAAAAAGGAACGATCCGATAATGAGTTGTTCATATGTGCCGCTAATCTTGGCGATAAAATCGAAATACGTATACAAGACAATGGTAAAGGAATGACGGAAGAGGAGTTATCCAACATAGTGAATCATATCAATCGTGAGGATGGGGAAGAAATGAAATCAATCGGTCTTAGAAATATCCATCAACGCTTAAAATTGAAATATGGGAACCAGTTTGGTATTACCCTTCAAAGTGACTATAACCAAGGAATGATGGTCACCCTAACCATTCCAGTAGAGGGATCCAGCCATGTATAAGGTCCTGCTTGTTGACGATGAACCGCTTATTACGAAAGGACTTAAGGCGCTCTTAGATTGGGAGGATTACGGATTTGAGATTGTCTACACTGCTGAAAGCGGGGAAGAAGCCCTTGCTTATCTAAAGGAGAATCCGATCGAAATTCTTATAACAGATATTTTAATGGGCGAAATGTCAGGCTTGGAGTTAATTAGAGAAACGAGGAAATTTCAGCCGCAGATCAAATGTATTGTCTTAACAGGTTATCAGGAGTTTGAGTATATTAAACAAGGTTTATTACTAGGAATCGAAAACTACTTATTGAAACCTGTAGATGAAGAGGAATTATTGACGACCGTCCAAAATGTAGGCCAGAAATTGAATGCGGTGACAGGGCCGGATTATACACAGGAAACGACAACGATGAAGGATAATACGTTATGGCGCTTTATAAATGGTGAAATTGACAAACGTGACTGTCTTGAAAGATTGGCGTTATATCATATTACCTTTCAACAACCGTATTATAATGTCTCAATATTAGATTTTGAACATTATCATCATGCTGAGGTTTCTAAGAAGATCAGGAACTTTATTGAAGAGAATTTTTCGGCCAACTGTCTTTATAGTCCAAATCAAGAACTCATAATTATTTTTGAAAGTACGAGTGAAGAAGCGTTATATACATGGAACCAAACCCTTGTACAGCAGCTGCGTGATGGGCAAAAAGGGACAGGTGTTTTCTATTTATCAATGGGACATCCGGTTCAAACGATCGATAGATTGGAAGAAAGTTTTACCTGTGCAAGAGAAAATAGTTTGCTTCAACTTTATTCAGAGCCCAATGTGCTTATTTCAGATCGGTTGGCGATTGATAAACAAGACGAATTAAAAAAACAGCAAGAATTTAAAGAAAATATCGTAAAACAACTAGTGAATGCAGATGAAGAAACGTTACATATGATTGAACTATTTTTTCAAAATCTTACGAAGAGAACCAAATTTATCTCACCACAGGTTGCTAGCAAATATACCTTTGATTTAATTTCGTATATCCATTATTCCATCCAGACAGATGACCTTTCCCATTATACAGCAGCTGTTGAAAGAATGGTGTATAGCTCGGATATCGATCAAATGAGAACCATTTTGAAGGAGTATTGCCACGCACTGATTCTGTCGATTAGTCATCAAGTGAATATGCGCAGCCCGATTGTGCAAAATGTTCTAAAGTTTATACATGCCCACTACGATCAAGGAATATCATTAAAAACATTGGGCCAACAGTTTCATGTAAACGCTATCTACCTTGGACAATTATTTCAAAAAGAAGTTGGAGTGGTCTTCTCTGAATACCTTAATCGGTATCGATTGGAAAAAGCAAAGGAATTACTAAAAACAACCCACTATCGAGCAGGTGAAATCGGGAAAAAAGTAGGTTATTCGGATACCACTTACTTTTATAAGCAATTCAAGAAAAATGTTGGAACCACACCAAGTGAGTGGAGAAAAATTTAACGATCAACATGGTTCTAAGGAGCCTTTTTAACAATAAAGAATTTATTAAAAAAAGAGTCGGTGATGAACAATGGAAAATTCTATTCAAGGGAATAACCTCAGCTATCGTTTTCCAAAAAACTTTTGGTGGGGAAGTGCTGCATCCGGACCGCAAACAGAAGGTGCCGCAACTATCGATGGGAGAAAATCAAGCATTTGGGATTATTGGTATAGCATCGAGCCGGGATGTTTCCATAATGCTGTAGGACCTGAGCATACTTCTAACTTCTATCATAGGTTTAAAGAAGATATTCAGCTTATGAAAGAAACGGGTCATACTTCCTTCCGCACTTCCATCCAATGGTCACGATTGATTCCAGATGGAGTCGGGGAAGTGAATGAGAAAGCCGTTACCTTTTACAACCAAGTGATTGATGAACTACTGGCAAATGATATTGAACCGTTCATGAATCTATATCATTTTGATATGCCGATGTGCATGCAGGAAAAAGGCGGCTGGGAAAGCCGGGAAGTCATCAAGGCCTATGTAAACTTTGCGAAAATCTGCTTTCAATTGTTCGGGGACCGGGTCAAGTATTGGTTTACTTTTAACGAACCGATTGTTCCTGTAGAGGCCGGTTATTTATATGATTTGCATTACCCTAATGTTGTAGATTTCAAACGTGGTGCACAAGTTGCCCATCATACCATTGTTGCCCATGCCTTAGCAGTCGAGGCTTATAAGAAGTTGAATTTAGACGGCAAGATTGGCATTATCCTCAACTTGACGCCATCCTACCTAAGAAGCCAGGACGCGGACGATGTCAAAGCTGCTCATATTGCGGATTTATTCTTTAACCGCAGCTTTCTTGATCCGGTCACAAAAGGGGAGTACCCGAAGGATTTAGTTGAAATTTTAAGAGATAGAGAGTTACTGCCAACAGTGGAACCGGGAGATTTAGCAGTCATAAAAAACAATCCGATTGATATTTTAGGAGTGAACTATTACCAGCCCCGCCGTGTAAAAGCAAAGGAACAGCAGGTACCTAAAGACGCTCCATTTATGCCGGAACATCTATTTGATCCTTATATCATGCCAAATCGTAAAATCAATCCGCACCGTGGCTGGGAAATTTGTGAGGAAGTTATCTATGACATCATGATCGACATTCGCGATCATTATGGTAATCTCCCATTCTTTATTTCAGAGAATGGCATGGGGGTTGAAGGGGAAGCGAAATTCCGTAATGAAGCCGGATATATTGAGGATGATTATCGGATTGAGTTTATTCAAGAACACCTGAAATGGGTTCATAAAGGTCTTCAAGAAGGGGCAAATTGCCTTGGTTATCATCTTTGGACATTTATGGATAACTGGTCATGGACCAATGCCTATAAGAACCGATACGGATTAGTAGAAGTAGATCTAACGAATGATTTTAAACGGACAATTAAAAAATCAGGCAGATGGTATAAACAGCTGTCTGAGAACAAAGGTTTCTAATATGGAAGAATGGTAAGAGGTGTGATCCTGTTAAATTAGTATTCTAGTGAACTTGTCTGAAGGAAGTGGACGGAATGGAAAAATATCTTCTTGGTATTGATTTGGGAGGAACAAATTTAAGAATTGCCGTTGTGACCTTGGAGGGACAAATAATAGAAGAGCTTCATGTAACAACGGAAAGCGATAGAGGCCCCCACTATGTCATTAATCAGATGATACAACTCTGCGAGGGGATTTTGCAGAAAAGAAATATTGAAGCCATCGGAATCGGCTCGCCAGGTCCTTTGGATTTAAGACAAGGACTTATTTTAAGTCCGAATAATTTACCTGGGTGGGATCGTATCCCATTGGTTGAAATGCTAGAAAAAGCTTTACAGAAAAAAGTTGTCCTTGATAATGATGCAAATGCAGCGGCTCTCGCAGAGGCCATGATTGGGGCTGGTAAAGGAAAAGAGTCTGTTTTTTATATAACTGTTAGTACAGGAATCGGGGGAGGGTTTGTCTATCGGAATCAATTGATTCAGGGTGCCCATTTCTGTGCAGGTGAAGTGGGCAATATGATCATTGATCGAGACGGTCCTCCGCACCCTGCTTTGAATATCGGATCCTTAGAAACATTGGCAAGTGGGACGGCTGTAAAACGACAAGGAAAAGAAAAATTAGGGATTACAGGACACGCAGGCGAAGTATTCGCAATGGCGATGCAGGGTGAGAAAGAAGCGGTCGTGATTGTTGAACAAATGGTTGCAACATTGGCAAAAGGAATTGCCAATGTTGTTCATACCGTTGACCCGCACATCATTGTTTTGGGCGGAGGAGTCATGCAATCAAAAGAATATCTTATGCCGCTCCTTCTTGAAAAAGTAAATGACTATTTATATCCACAGTTGCGTAATAAGGTACAAATTGAGTGTGCTTCCTTAGGTACAAAGGCGGGTGTCATTGGGGCGGCCCTGCTGACACAACAAACATGGCTTCAATAATTGGGGGGAATTTTCATGAAAACTTACATGGTATTTGATATCGGCGGCACTTATATCAAGTATGCGGTCATGAATGATCAAGCCAAGAAACTAGAAAGCGGGAAGATTCCAACTCCTCAACAAGGATTAGACCGATTCCTGACAAATATCACAGAACTAGTAACGAAATATAAAAGCTTGTTTGATCTTGAAGGGATCGCTTTAAGTTCGCCTGGTGCTGTAGACGTGAATAGAGGCTTTATTGGGGGAGCAAGCGCTATTCCCTATATCCATGGAGTAGGCATGACAGACTTGCTAAAGGAACGGACTGGCCTAGACGTGTCAATTGAAAATGATGCGAACTGTGCAGCCTTGGCAGAAGGCTGGATCGGGGCGGCTAAAGAAACGGATTACTATATTTGCATTGTCATCGGCACAGGAATTGGCGGCAGTATTGTTATCAATCAAACGATTTTGCGTGGAGCTACTCTTCACGGCGGTGAGTTTGGTTTTATGATAATGGGGAACCCGCCCAAGCATCCGCTGCAATCGACCTGGAGCCGGTTGGCATCGACCCGGGCTTTGATAGAAGAAGTGGAAATGAGAAAGTCACTTGCAAAAGGAACGTTGGACGGGGAAGCCGTATTTCGCTTGGCTGAAGAAGGTGATCCTCTTGTCAACGAATGTATTAATCAATATTACAAAAAGCTGGCGATCGGAATCTATAATTTGAAATATGCTCTCGATCCGAAAAAAATCTTAATCGGCGGAGGAATAAGCAAGCGGTCAGAAGTGATTAACGGTATCAATCAGGAATTAAAGCTGCTGAAGGATGATATCTCTACGCTGGATATTATGGTGGAAGCCTGTCAATTTCATAATGATGCCAACTTAATCGGGGCTTTATTTCACTTTTTAAAATTAAAAGGAAGAGTTGTGACGATTTTCTAGAGGGATGACAATGCATTGGACTTTTAAAGAAGTGAGTCTTGGAATATTTTTTTAAAAAAATTAGTTATTCGAAATTTCGTAATTGCGAAATATTTTTGACGTAAACTTTATATGATGTAAAGGATGAAAATTTTTTCTTTAGGAGGAAGAGATGTTAGTTTTTAAAAAATTAAAATCCTTTTATCTCCCTTATAAAAGAGATTTTATTTGGTCGATGCTTTTCCTGCTGGTCGTCGCGGCTATTACGGTTGTCTATCCAATCATTTTGCAAATGACAATTGATGAGGTGGTGCTTGGTAAGAAATATGATTGGGTACCCTGGATATCCTTTGGATTTATCGCGATCATGGCGGTAAAAGGGCTATCAACGTATATTCAACATTATTTGGCGGATATGTTTGGAATTAAATCTGTGTATCTGCTTCGAAATGCCCTCTATGAAAAACTGCAGCGGCTATCCTTCCGTTATTATGATAATGCGAAGACAGGGGACTTAATGTCACGGTTAACCGCAGATGTAGAAGGGTTTCGCATATTTGTCTCCTTTGGATTTATTGAGATCCTTCGTTTTGTCATTCAAGTTGGGGCTAGTTTGTGTGTGATGTTGTATTATTCTGTTTCGCTCACCTTCGTCACCCTGGTGGTGTTACCCTTTATCTGTGTGACTGCTTATAAATTTGACAAAGCTGTACATCCCGCTTTTCGAGGGATTCGCGAATCGTTTGGACAATTAAATACGAAGGTCCAAGAAAATATTAGCGGCATTCACACGGTTAAAGCTTTATCAAAAGAAGCGGTGGAAATAGAGCGATTTAATGAGACAAATCAAGTTTATAGAACGAAACAACTTACTACAGCAGCTGTCTGGGCAAAGTACTTCCCGCTCATGGAGCTGATCGGCAATATTTCTGTAGTCGCTTTATTGGGATACGGGGGATTTCAGGTTATTCAGGGTGTACTAAACCCTGGTGAGCTTGTGGCCTTTTACAGTCTCGTTTGGTATATTATGTGGCCCATCATGAACCTTGGTTTTACCATTAATATGTTCTCACAGGCGAAAGCCTCTGGGGAGCGGCTTCTTGAAGTATTAGAAGCGCCTGAAACTATTTATGATGGTAAGGATGTAAAGCCGATTGATCATCTAGAAGGACATGTCGTATTCCAAGATGTTACGTTCCACTATCAAATGGAAGAAACAGCAGCCCTTCAGCATATTACCTTTGATGCGTCTCCGGGCTCAACGATTGGCCTTATCGGTGCGACCGGTTCAGGGAAAACAAGCATTATCCAGCTTTTGTCACGCTTTTATGAGCCAACGGAAGGGACCATTCTCATTGATGGCCGCCCGATTCAGGAATATGAATTGAAAATGCTGCGTACACAAATTGGCGTTGTCTTACAGGAAACCTTCCTTTTTTCATCGACGATCAAAGCGAATATAGCATACGGAAGACCAGACGCGACGATGGAAGAGATTATCGATGCAGGAAAACGTGCTCAAGCCCATGATTTTATTATGGAATTGCCTAATGGATATGACACCATGCTTGGCGAACGGGGAATGGGTCTCTCAGGGGGACAAAAGCAACGAATTGCAATTGCCCGCGCCATTTGTACCAATCCTACTATTCTCATATTAGATGATTCGACAAGTGCGGTGGATATGGA
Source organism: Bacillus sp. AFS031507 (assembly GCF_002584635.1). Taxonomy (NCBI): domain Bacteria; kingdom Bacillati; phylum Bacillota; class Bacilli; order Caryophanales; family Bacillaceae; genus Bacillus; species Bacillus sp. AFS031507. The sequence goes on along the minus strand of NZ_NUOW01000045.1, from coordinate 2,407 downwards.
AACCGAATTTCAAATTCAACAGGCCCTTCAGGAAGTGATGAAGGGGCGGACCACATTTATTATTGCCCATCGGATTTCATCGTTGAAGCATGCAGATGAAATATTAGTCCTTGAAGACGGGAACATCATTGAACGAGGCACGCATGAACAGCTAACCTCCGATAATGGTGCCTATCAAAGAATTTATACCCTTCAATACCAGGATCAAGCAGCGATTATCGAAAAGGCAGTAAGGTAGGTGGAACCATGAAAGAAAATCGAAAGAAACAACTGATATTAGAGCGATTTCATTACTCTGAGGATCTAGTGATTGATAAACCGTTTAACTGGAAGCAAATGTTGCGATTGTTACTGTATTTAAAACCCTATGTTAAAAATTTACTGCCTCTTTCGTTTGCTGCTGTTATTCTTTCAACGGCGATCCGTTTAATTATCCCGATTTTAATTGGAGTATACACGCTTGATCGGGCTATTATTGAAAAAGATACAACCCTGTTGATGCAGCTTGTTTTTATCATTTCAGGATTATATTTGTTATCGTATTTGAGCAATTCGTTAAGAATTCGCTGGATGAACAGGCTTGGCCAAGATGTAATTTATGATTTGCGCAGGCACTTATTTACACATGTACAATCCTTATCACATAGATTTTTTGATCAGCGTTCAGCTGGATCCATTCTAGTAAGGATTATGAATGACATTAATTCCTTACAGGAGTTATTTACAAGTGGGGTCATTAATCTTTTAACCGATTTTCTCCTATTGTTCGCTACTATTTTTATCTTATTATCACTGAATGTAAAGCTCACCATTGCGATTATGATTATTTTGCCGATTATGTTTTTCATTTCAACCAGCTTGCGAAAAAAAATCCGGTTATTGTGGCAAGACGTTCGGCTTAAACAGTCAAAAATAAATTCTCACTTAAATGAGAGTATTCAAGGTATTCGAATTACACAATCCTATACGCAAGAAAAAGAAAATATCCAATTTTTTAAGGGGCTCAACCAAGAAAATTATCAAACATGGAAGCAAGCAGTCCAAAAAAATGCGATGTTTGGCCCGCTTATCGAGATGACGAATGCTGTGGGGACGGCTATTCTTATCTGGTATGGGGCGGTTCTTGTTGCACGAGGCGAGTGTACCATTGGAGAATTTGTTTCGTTTGCCTTTTATTTAGGCATGTTCTGGGAGCCGATTTCTCGTCTTGGGCAATTGTATAACCAGCTTCTAATTGGAATGGCTTCTTCTGAGCGCGTGTTTGAGTTTTTAGATGAACGACCTAGTGTGATAGAATCTCCAAATCCTATTAAACTTTCCTCGATTAAAGGCCATATTGATTTTGAAGAGGTAGAGTTTTCTTACGATGGAAAACGAAAAGCGTTAAATGGAGTTTCTCTTACGATTAAAGCAGGTGAGACGACAGCGCTTGTCGGGCATACTGGTTCAGGGAAAACAACCATTGCTAATTTGGTGAGCCGATTTTATGATGCTACAGGAGGTATTGTCAAAATTGATGGCTGTCCTATACAAGATTTATCGATCGCTAGCCTGCGTTCGCAAATTAGTGTGGTGCTCCAGGATACGTTTATCTTTTCGGGTACCATTATGGAAAACATTCGCTATGGGAATCCCAACGCCAGCGATGAGGAAGTGATCGCAGCGGCAAAAGCAGTAGGCGCTGATCATTTCATTACTCAAATTTCGAAAGGGTATCAAACAGAAGTGGAAGAACGAGGCAATGTCTTGTCGGTAGGGGAACGTCAGCTTCTCTCCTTTGCAAGAGCACTCCTGGCTGACCCGAAAATTCTCATCCTTGATGAAGCAACAGCAAGCATTGATACAGAGACTGAGGTAAAAATTCAAAAGGCATTAAAAACATTATTAAAAGGTAGAACCGCCATAATGATTGCTCATAGGCTCTCAACCATCAGAGAAGCAGACAAAATTATTGTACTGGACCATGGACATATCCTTGAACAAGGAAATCACAACACACTAATGGCAGAACAAGGAGTTTACTATGAACTAGTAAAAGCCCAATACAAAATGCTAGGCTAGGTGCCTGTGCGTTACAATCCCAAAAGTAGACAAAATAAAATAGGATTTAGAGAAAGGAATCAGGGATAATCGCTCTGGTTCCTTTCTTCTGCTCATCATTTCGAAGGGTTGAATTTGGTTATGTTTCGAGAGGAAGGGGGTGTTATCTCAAAAAAGTATTGAGGAAATGAACAGTCCATTAAAAAAAAGGAAAACTTTCTGTTGCATAAGTAAATCGATGGTGCTATTATAAGGAAGTTGCTTTTGACGGCAGTTTTATTAGTTAAAAGTGATGCGAAAAAAGTTAAATTATTATATTGACATAGTGAAAGAGATTCGATATAATGATAAATGTCGCTTCTGACAT
>NZ_NUOW01000044.1:0-10720 GCF_002584635.1 Bacillus sp. AFS031507 | reverse complement strand
GCGAATGGCTAGTTCTTACTGGACGGGAATCCCACCCGCTATATGATACGACCTAGGCTCGGCCGCACAAGTACCCGTTTGTTTAAGTTCAATCCTACACAAATTAACATGTATTCTTGAGAATAACTTGAATGTCAGGAAAATGAAGGTAGCTAATTGAAATTTTCATTTATAATGGCATTTTCCCCAATTTAAAACAAGGCTCTTCCAACAGGAACAAGCATCCATGTTATCCAATAAAATGATATTAGCTTAGCTAGTACGATTTTATGGATCTTTAACCAAGGGAGTAGGTAAATTTGGGAATCATTAATGGAAAAAATTTTATTGATCGTTTAAATAAGTTGGAAAATGAGATTTGGTTTGATGGTGAAAAAATTAAGGGAAAAATTTCTGAGCATCCTGCCTTTAAAGGGATTATTAATGCAAAAGCTTCCCTTTATGATTTACAAAATAATCCCGTTCTAAAAGATGAGATGACTTTCTTTTTACCTGATAAAGAAGAACCTATTGGACTTTCATATTTGCAGCCCAAATCGAAAGAGGATTTGAAGAGAAGAAGAAAAATGATCGAAAATTGGGCAATACACACTCATGGAATGATGGGAAGAAGTCCTGACTATATGAACACGGCTGTAATGAGCTTTGCCTCCTCTGCCTCACTAATAAAAGGTAGAGAAAATTGTTTTCCTGAAAATATTAGATTTCTATATGAAAGAGCGATGGAACAAGACCTCTCGTTAACACATACATTTATTACTCCCCAGGTAAATCGTTCCCAGCTTTATTTGGATTTTTCTGAAAAGCCTATTTCCGCTAAGATTATTGATAGAAATGAAAAAGGAATAGTCATAAAAGGTGCCCGACTGCTCGCTACTCAAGGCGGGTTAACTGATGAAGTATTGGTTATTTCTGCCCCAAGATTATTTGATAGTGAAGAAGCGTTCGCCTTTTCTATCCCTTCTAACACGAAAGGATTAAGATTTATTTGCAGAGAATCTTTTGTGGGAGGAGAATCTTCTTTTAATCATCCCCTCAGTTCAAGATATGAAGAAATGGATTCAATCGTTGTCTTTGACAATGTATTAGTTCCATGGGATAGAGTATTTTTTTACGATAATGTTGAAGCTGCTACTGACTTCATGAATCAAAGCTCTTTTTACACCTTTGCATACCATCAAGTTGTAACCAGACAAATTGTAAAAACAGAATTTATTCTTGGGGTTGTTCAACTTCTTGTCGATACGATTAATGTTAGTGAGTATCAACATATACAAGAAAAACTTTCCGAAATGATTATTGGTCTTGAAACAATGAAAGCACTATTAGAGAAATCAGAAAATGATTCAGAATTAGATGAATGGGGATATATGCGACCTAGTATGATACCATTACAAGTCGCTTGTAACATCTTTCCTAGAATTTATCCCCGCTTCAGTGAAATTATCCAATTAATTGGAGCTAGCGGAATGGTTTCCTTACCTACTGAGAGGGACTTTGATTCTGATATTAGAGAAGACCTGAACCAATACCTTCAAGCGGCAAACAAGACAGCTAATGATCGGGTTAAAATTTTCCGATTGGCATGGGATCTTTCGATGAGTTCATTTGGTACAAGACAAACCCAATATGAAAGATACTTTTTTGGTGACCCCATTCGATTATCAAGTGCTTTATATAAGAACTATCAAAAAGATAAATATGTTGAAGAAATTAGCAAATTTTTAGATCTAAAAAATTAAGAGTGTCTGGTCAAATTGTCATAATACAGTATCGACCAGTAATAATTTGTCAACTTTTTCCATCTCTTACAAGAAACAGGCGTTTCTACAATTATGGAAACATCCTGTTTCAGAGAAACTTCATCCCATTATTATTTGGAAGTTTTTATGAGATAATTTTAATAATGGTGGTAGTACGGGTAGTGGTGGTGGTGTGGGTGCGGATAGCCAAAACCAAGTCCTGGATAAAAACCAAATCCTGAACCTGGTCCACCTAAGCCAAGACCTGGAGAGAAACCAAAACCTGAGCCTGGTCCTCCTAAACCAATACCTGGATAAAAACCTGGTCCTAATCCTGGTCCAAAATCCTTATTGAATCATCACTCCCGTTATGCAGTAATATTCTACGTTATTATTTTAGGTTTGCTATCATTAAAAATGAAATCTGTTGCTCATCTGTACTTGAAATCTGTTCCAATTGATTAACAATTAACTTTTGTCGCTCCGATGAATGGTTTTGACTTAACTTTGCTTTCCCTTCTATTTTGTTGATTTTTATTTTGAATCCTTGAACTCCCTTGTTCATGCCAGCGAGAAACTCACCATCAACATCTTTTAAATTGTATGAACTGTCAGGAGCTTCGTACTTCAATACCATATCATTTAAGGAGTTCATTAACTCATGTTCATCCTCTAATAGTTCGACTTCTCCGTAAACATGAACAGTTACATAATTCCATGTTGGTACTGCTTTATTCGTCTCATACCAAGATGGTGAGATATAACAATGAGGACCATGAAAAATAGCTAAGACGGTTTGATTTTTGATATCTTTCCACTGAGGATTAGGACGAGCAAAATGTCCATATAAGTATGAATTATCCTTGTTCAAAATTAACGGTAAATGAGTCGCAAATGGCAACCCATTATGTTGAGAAAAAAGAGTCGCAAAACTATGTTCCTTCATAATGTCGAAGGCAAGTGTTTCGTCTTTAATTTTAAAATGTGCAGGAATATACATGTTTTTTTCTCCTCTCAGAATCTTTTCTTATCATTCAATTAATAATTCCCTATACGATAACCGTTTTTTAACCACAATCCTAATTATCAATGAAAACTTCTTCATCTACTACAATTCGGTCATTCCATAAGCTATGCTATAAGATTTATTCCTTTTCAGATTTAATTTTTTAGCTATGTCAATTAAACATGAAGTTAGTTTTTCACTGATACAGAGCCTTTTTTTGATACGCGAGCATTTTTGCCTAATATAACTGAAAAAACAACAATCACTGCTATTACAAGAGTGAATAGTGTGATGGATTCATCTAGAAATACTGTTGCAAATAGAATCATCAAAAATGGTTGTAAGTATTGAATCTGACTAACTCTTGCTATTCCGCCCATAGCCATTCCGCTATACCATGCAACATATGCTAGAAACTGACTAACCACTGAGAGATAAATAAAACTAACCCAAGCTTGTAAAGGTGCATGGAGCATTTCAGTTGTAAGGTTTAGCCCAACTGGAATAATGAAAAATGGAGCACCGATCATAATTGCCCAAGCAATCACTTGCCAACTACCTAATTCTTTCGCTAATCTTCCACCTTCTGCGTAACTAAGTCCAAGTATAATTACTGCTGTTAGTAAAGCTAAATCGGCAAATTGTAATTGACCGAATCCAAGATGAAGTGCATACATAATAACAGCTAAAGAGCCGATTATACTTGAAATCCAGAATTTGAGAGAAGGGATTTCACCTGCTCTAAACATAGCAAATCCTGCTGTTGCTAATGGTAACAGGGCTAATTCCACAGCTCCATGAGAAACAGGCAAGGACTCCATAGCCCAAGAAGTGAGGAGAGGAAATCCTAAAACTGCACCAACAGCAACAATAAATAGACTTTTGAATTGGCGAGGAGAAGGTAGTTTTTCTTTTCGAACAATCAATACCCCAGCTACTAAAATAGCAGCAACAACTGTTCTTCCTAAACCGACGATCGTAATCCCAAAATACTCTACTGCAATACTTGTAGAAGGGAGCGTTAAGCTAAAACAAATGACACCTATTAATCCCAACAATAATCCAAATTTCTCGCTGGTTTCTCTCTGCATCTTATCCTACCCCTATTTTTTATTTTGTTTCACATCTGTACCATTTTTAAATTTCCTTAAAAAACAGTTCTGATATAATTAAAATATTAATAGGTACACACACTAAAAATAAACCATTTTTTTACCCATCTGTCCTGGTTCAGTTAAAGGAGGATCAATATATGAGCTCAAAATATATTAAGCTAATGGAAGAAATTAAGCTTCAGCTATCAGATGGATCGCTCATTGCAGGTAGTAAACTCCCTTCTGTTCGTCAGTTATCTGAGTATTTTTCATGTAGCAAAAATACTGTCATTAAAGCATACGAAGAACTAGAAAAAGAACATTTAATTTATTCTGTTCCTAAAAGTGGCTACTATGTTGTGAATGAATTACAAAATGCGACGAAAGAAAATGAGGTGATTGATTTCTTATCTGCTGGTCCAGATAAAAACGTTATGCCCTATGTTGAATTTCAACATTGTATGAATCAAGCAATTGAACAATATAAAGAAGAGCTTTTTACATACTCTGATCAACAAGGGCTTTACTCATTACGAGTACAGGTAGTGAAATATTTGCAGAATTTACAGGTGTTCACTCAACCTGAAAGAGTAGTCGTTGTATCTGGCTCGCAGCAAGCCCTAAATTTATTAGTTTCTATGCCGTTTCCAAATGGAAAAAACAATATTCTAATTGAGCAGCCTACTTATTTCGGGTTTATTGAGTCCATCAATCTGCACCAAGCTACTACTTTTGGAATTGAGTTATCGATGGAAGGGATTGATCTTGATCGTCTGGAATACATTTTTCGAAATAATGATATAAAATTTTTCTATATTATCCCGAGATTTCACAATCCTCTTGGACATTGTTACACGAATAGTGAAAAGAAAAAAATCGTTGAGTTAGCTGAAAAATACGATGTATATATAGTGGAAGATGATTTTTTAGGAGACCTGGATCCAAATGCAAAATCAGATCCTTTATTTTCTTTTGATCCTTCTGGAAGAGTGATTTATATTAAAAGCTTTTCGAAAATTTTTCTCCCAGGGTTAAGGATTGCTACTGTCGTTCTTCCTACATTAATGATTAACAATTTTTTACGATATAAATTTAGTTCGGATTTTAATAGTTCAGCACTTTCTCAGGGTGCATTAGAAATCTATTTAAAAAGTGGTATGTTTAATAGCCATCTCAAAAAAATAAAAGAGGTTTACCGTACTAAAATGCAAATCCTTCAAGAAGCCTGTGAATTATTGCTACAGGATAATACTCATTTTTCTAAACCGACTTCAGGATTCTATCTTTCCATCAGTTTGCCCGAGAATGTATCAGCAAAACAGGTAGTTCATATGCTAAACGAGCAGCATATATATGTCGATGATGCCTCTAGAATGTTTTTACCAGAATATAAAAAGGAAAATCTCCTTCGATTAAGCATCTCTCAAGTGAAAGAGAGTCAAATTAAACTAGGAGTAGAGCGATTGGCTCAATGTATTGCTTTAATTACCAATAGAAAAAATCATATTACTCCGAATAACTTTTTACTCTTTTAGTATGCTTAAGTGTATATAGAGGGTAGCATCAGGATTATGCGGATTTCCAACTTTTAAATAAAATAAAACCTTCTCAAAACGATGATTTTTGAGAGGGTTCTTCAATTAACTTGCCTCCGAAGTATTGAAAAACTGCTCCGTTAGTAAAAGAAGTTCATATAAAAACTTAATTTGTTTAAGAAATTTTACTTATCTTCCCTTTCATTCAATAATCTTTATTCCATTATAATTTGCCCATATACGAAAAAGACGCGTTCCTAAATAAACGCGCCCTATAATGGAATAACAACATATAGAAATAGATACTACTTAGCTTATTTTTCTTCAAGTAATGCCTCCGTTAGTGTAATCAAACGGTAGTTTAAAAAAGTTGTGAAAAATATGACTTTATTAAATTAAAATTAGTGACAAAAGGTTATTTAAATACTACTACGGATAGATGAAATAAGAGAATTAAGAACTGCTTTTAACTGTTCTTTCGTAGTAGAATCTAGGATTTCTGCTTTACTATTAATCTTGGCCCCAACGACACCAAAGCAGTGATGAACCCCTCGCCGCGCTCTGTGGATGCCTCGTATTCTTTCGCTCCCAATGAGAGCAGCTTCTAAAAAGTTGCTGTTACATCATCGACTTGCCAGTAGACTATAGCACCTGCCGGGCCGGTCGCTGAACCATCGGGCACGTAGCGTTTATCGATCAGGCCCAGCTCGTACTGGTAATCGCCGAGGCGAAACTCGGCATATCCTGGACGTTCAAAGTATGGTTCGATGCCCAATAGCTCGGCGTACCACTTCCCTGCCGCTAGTAGAACATCCGTCCAAAAATTGACTGTAGCAAGCCCTCGTATTGTCTGTCTGTCGCTCATAATCGATTTCCTCCTTATGTTGAAGAGAGGTAACCAAAGTAAAAAAGACTTTTAATGAACAAGCTAAAAACTTGAAAAAGGCAAGGCGTGCTGCGGAACTTCTGGATAAGCGTCGAGAAAAAATCTTAGTGTTTGAGTGAGGAAATTTCCCACTCTTTTTTTATTTTTCAACTTTATATTAAACTGTGGGCAAAAGAAAAAGCGATTGAACTTAAAGCTGCGGCGTCCCGTAACCCTTTTGAAAAGACAGTTTATCAGAGTCATATTTTAAGCCTTGGTATGTATATAAATATGATTCTTCAGTATAAAAAACATCTATCAAAGTTAGAGTCGGAGATAGATGCCCTCGCTAAGGAAATTGAAGAATATAATATCCTCAAATCTATCCCTGGTATCGGAGAAAAGATCGCAGCAACGATAATTTCTGAAATTGGAGAGAAAGATCGGTTTAATGAAACCAAGAAGTTAGTTGCATTCGCTGGAATAGATAGATCCTAGATTGTGTACTCTTCAGGAAAGTTTACTGCATCGGTAAACCGTATAACCATACATGGCTCGTGTAGATTTCTCCACGCCTAGTATATGGCTGTTCAAATTGGTATTTTGGATGCCTGTAAAAAGAAAACGACTGAGGAGATCATTCCACGCAATAGAAGACTACGAGTTTTACGAGAAGAAGGAAAACCCTTTTTGCATATGCAAACAAACTATTAACTGGTTTAGCTCAAATTAAAAATAACTAGTATAGTTAGATAATTTCGATACCTAATTCCATGTACTTGTTTAAATTATGACTTAGTGGACCGTCTTCCGTAATTAAGTAATCAAGTTCTGAAACGGGACCAACCAAGTAATTGGAAATAGTATTAAGTTTACTTCTTGTTACCAGGGTTGCGATCTTATTTGAACTTTTAATCATCTGACGTTTAGAATGAGACTCTTCTATATGAGGGATGCTGATACCAAAGTCAGGGTGCAGGGAATACACTCCTAAAAAACAGAGATCGGCTCTAATATTTTTAAGCACATCAATTACATCCAATCCTACAGTCACAAAAGATTCCTTAAAGAAGGTTCCGCCCAAAAGGATGATATCTGTATTTGGATGCTTTGATAATGCCAAACTAATAGAGGGACTATTCGTAATAATGGTTCCTTTAAACTCCATTGGAATTTCTTGAGCCAGAAAAAGATTTGTTGTACTTCCATCGATTAAAAGAACTTGTCCATCTTTAATAATTTCCACTGCTTTTAAAGCCAATTTTTTTTTTGCATCTATATTTTCTTCCGTTCTTTCAGAAAAAGTTAAAGCACTCGCTGATGCAGGAAATGCCCCGCCGTGTACTCTTTTGAGAAGACCAAATGAATCCATTTCCCTTAAATCTCGTCTAATTGTGTCCTCGGAAACATCCCATTTCATGCTTAATTCTTTAGCAACGACTTTCCCTTCCTTTTCAAGTATTTGTAAAATTTTGCTTTGCCGTTCTTTTCTAAGCATAACAATGATCAGCCTCCGTGTTTTTTGCATGTTTTTTCTTATATTATATTATTTTTTCTGGAATTCACCAATTTTAAAAAATTCCACGAAATTATTCTTGTTTTTTCTTGTTTATAAAGATAAAATATTCTCAAACACGAAAAAACTGGCTTTAAGATGCAAAAACAAGAAATTATTCGAGGCAAGAAATCTAATAACTGACATTTTGTACTAATTTTAAAATTACATGAATAAAGAGGAGGAAAAAAAGATGAATTACAGTATTGAAACACTAGCTGTAAATACGATTCGTACCTTATCAATTGACGCGATCAACAATGCTAATTCCGGTCATCCAGGGCTTCCTATGGGGGCTGCTCCAATGGCATATGCACTCTGGGCACATCATCTAAATCATAATTCTGCAAATGCAAAATGGTTTAATCGAGATCGATTTATTCTTTCTGCCGGACACGGATCTAGTTTGTTGTATAGTTTGCTTCATTTAGCTAGGTACAATGTATCTTTAGAAGATTTAAAAAGTTTTAGAAAGCTTAATAGCAAAACACCTGGTCATCCCGAATTTGGTCACACAGAAGGTGTTGAAGCGACAACTGGGCCTTTAGGGCAAGGAATTGCAAATGCAGTAGGAATGGCGATGGCTGAAGCGCATTTAGCTGCAAAGTTCAATCGGGATGGATACCCTGTTATTGACCATTATACATATGCTCTAGTTGGCGATGGAGACTTAATGGAAGGCATCTCTTATGAGGCCATGTCTATGGCCGGTCATATGAAACTAGGAAAATTAATTGCATTATATGACTCAAATGATATTTCTTTGGACGGTGAATTAAACCTTTCATTTTCAGAGGACATTCAAAAAAGAACAGAATCTGCTCATTGGCAATATTTACGAGTAGAAGATGGCAATGATGTAGCAGAAATCTCAAAAGCTATTACATTAGCTAAACAAAATACAAACCAACCAACTTTGATCGAAATTAGAACCACTATCGGTTATGGAAGTCCCAAAGTTGCAGGAACAAACAAGGCACATGGAAATCCCCTTGGAGCAGAAGAAGCTCGTGCAACAAAACAGGTATATGGCTGGCACTATGAAGAGGATTTCTTTGTACCGGAAGAAGTTAAAGCTCATTTTGAAGAGCTAAAACAAAGAGGAATTAGCCAAGAACAACAATGGAATGCATTATTCCAGTCTTATCAAGAGACATATCCTGAATTAGCTAAGGAACTGCAACATGCCATCACGGGAGAAGTTTTAATCCATACGGAAGACATCCTGACATTTGATACGGGTAAAACAATTTCAACTCGTGTAGCCAGCGGAGAAGCCATTAACCATTTTGTAAAATCAGTTCCTTCTATTTTTGGAGGAAGTGCGGATCTTTCTCACTCCACAATGACAGATATAGAGGAAGACGCAGCATTCGCAGTAGAATCATTTAGCGGACGAAATATCTACTTTGGTGTTCGGGAACACGCAATGGGAGCGGCTGGCAATGGTTTGGCTCTTCATGGCGGGGTAAAGCCTTTTGTAAGCACATTCTTTGTTTTCAATGATTATCTCAGACCGTCAATTCGTCTGGCAGCCTTGCAAAAGCTTCCAGTCACTTATGTATTTACACATGATTCGATTGCGGTTGGTGAAGATGGTCCAACTCATGAGCCAATTGAGCAGCTAGCTTCTCTTCGTGCGATCCCAGGGCTAACTGTGATTCGCCCATCAGATGCAAACGAAACAGCAAGTGCTTGGGCTTATGCACTACAACAATTAGACGGCCCGGTTGCCTTGGTACTAAGCCGTCAAAACCTGCCTGTGTTCCAAGAAACACAAGCCAATATAGACAACCTTTCTAAAGGAGCTTACGTATTAACGCAAACAAATGAACAACCAGAGGTTATTTTGATCTCTACCGGTTCAGAAGTGTCATTAGCCATTAACGCGAAAGCTGAACTTGAAAAGGAAAATGTGTCGGTTCGCGTTGTCGCAATGCCAAGCTGGGAACTTTTCGATCGTCAACCGAAAGAATACAAAGAGCTTGTCTTCCCTGCTTCTATTACGAAGCGTGTGGCACTAGAAATGGGTATCTCTCTTGGATGGGAACGCTATGTAGGATCAGAAGGGAAAGTATTATCTATTGAAACATTCGGTGCTTCAGGAACGGGCACTGCAGTCATGGAGCTATTTGGATTTACGACAGAAAATGTTGTTCGAACTGCAAAAAGTCTACTGAAATCTTAAATTGGAGGAAATATACGATGAAATTATTTATTGATACTGCAAATCTTGTTGATATTAAAAAGGCATATAAAATTGGCGTTTTATCTGGTGTTACAACCAATCCTTCCCTAGTTGCTAAGGAAGGCGTAAAATTCGAAGACCGCATTGAAGAAATCTGCCAAGCAGTTCCACAAGTAGAGTCTGTTTCCGCTGAAGTAACTCCAGAAGCCATTACAGCTGATGAAATGATTGCCCAAGCTGAAGAGCTTATTAAAATTAACGGCGGAGATAAGAAAATTACAATCAAGCTTCCTATGACTTTAGCTGGCTTAGAGGCTTGCCGTTATCTTGCTGATAAAGGCGTTAAAACAAATGTCACACTTATCTTTACAGTAAACCAAGCACTATTAGCAGCTCGTGCTGGTGCAACGTATGTATCTCCATTTTTAGGCCGCTTAGATGATATTTCCGAAGACGGTGTCCAATTAGTATTAAAAATAGCTGAATTGTTCCGCATTCATAATTTCGACACACAAATTATTGCAGCATCTGTTCGTCATCCTGATCATGTAACTCGTGTAGCAATGGCAGGTGCACATATTGCAACGATTCCATTTTCAGTCATTGAGCAAATTTCTAAACATCCACTTACTAATCAAGGAATCGAAAAATTTGCTGCTGATTGGGAAATTACTCTTAAAAACTAAGTTAAATAAAAAACACGACAGGAATTCTGATATGCTCCCCAATAGGTAG
>NZ_NUOW01000043.1:0-1437 GCF_002584635.1 Bacillus sp. AFS031507 | reverse complement strand
AGTAAGAACTAGCCATTCGCTCGTAGCGAGTCTTGGAGGGCTATAGGTAACTTTAGTCTTTAAGCGTAGACAGTTAGGTGACGGGCCGAAAGCCAAATGGTTGAAGGGATTGAGCTCCATAATGTTAGTAAACCGAGAGGGCTGATGCTTTAAGCACTGCAGAAAGCTACATTTTATCATTCGTTAAAGGCAAGAAGGATAAAACCTCTCTGGAGTCAGTGACCTTGGCACGTTATACATTGATATGATACGGCAACTCGGGAGACCCTACCGGTCTTTTCTTATTTTAATAGAAGAGTATGGTCTACAAGTGATAAAAAGCGAGGAAACCAAATGCCGTGTAGGGAGTCGGATAGCAGCGTAGTACCAATGAAGTTGGGTAATGCCGATGGAGGAAAGGCTAGCTACCAGTTATCACCCTTACTAGGGACACATTTACTACACACAGAGGTAGGTATAATAAATGGAAACAAAACTAATAAGGATAGCAGAATTAGCAAAATCTGATCCTAAAATGAAATTTACATCTCTTGTACATTTATTAAATAAGAAAGCATTAGTTAAATGCCATCTTGAACTACCCAATAAGAAGGCAGCTGGGATTAACGGTACAACCAAAGAGCAGTACGGTGAGAGTTTAGAAGAAAACATAGAGGATTTAGTAAGTAGGCTCAAAAGCAAAAGTTATCGTCCTGTTCCAGTAAGGAGAATGTATATTCCAAAACTCAATTCAAACAAGAAAAGACCATTGGGAATACCAGAACATGAAGATAAAATTGTTCAAAAAGGTATTACAAAGATACTAAATACCATTTATGAAAATGATTTTCTAGATTGTTCCTTTGGATTCCGTCCAAATCGCAACTGCCATGATGCGTTGAAAATACTGAACCACTATATTGAAAAGAGGGCAGTAAATTATGTAGTAGATGTAGATATCAAAGGTTTCTTCGACAACGTTGACCACACTTGGATGATGGAGTTCTTAAAACTGCGAATCGCTGACCCTAATCTACTAAGGATAATTGGTAGGTTTCTTAAAGGTGGATACATGGAGGAAGGTAAGAAATATAAAACAGACAATGGCACACCACAAGGTGGAGTAATATCTCCGATATTAGCCAATGTATACCTCCATTATGTCCTCGACCTATGGTTTGAGAAAAGGGTAAGGAAACAGTGCAAGGGACAAGCATACATAGTGAGATATGCAGATGATTTTGTTTGTTGTTTTCAATATAAAAGTGAAGCCCAGCAATTCTTCCATTCATTAAAGTTTAGATTAAAGAAATTTAATCTAGAAATAGCCGAGGATAAAACCAAAATTATTCCTTTCGGGCGGTTTGCGGAGCAAAATGCAAATCAACAGGGAAGAAATAAACCAGCAACTTTTGATTTCCTTGGGTTTACACACTTTTGCGGTAAAAGTAAACAAGG
>NZ_NUOW01000042.1:25668-61880 GCF_002584635.1 Bacillus sp. AFS031507 | reverse complement strand
AGAGGACCTCAATCATAAGCGAATTTATAGACTAATGAAGATATCTGGCCTTGAAAGCGTCATTCGGAAAAAGAAGAAACGTTATAAGCCCTCAACTCCTCAACACGTTGCAGAAAATGTGCTCAATCGTGAGTTCACAGCGGAAAAACCGAATGAAAAATGGGTTACGGATGTCACCGAATTTAAGTATGGCCAATCAAAAAAGGCTTATTTAAGTGCGATTCGTGATCTATATGATGGGTCGATTGTTAGCTATGTTTTAGGACATTCAAATAATAATAACCTTGTCTTTAAGACGCTAGACCAAGCAATAACCCATTTAGATGGAGACAAACCACTTATTCATAGTGATCGAGGGTACCAATACACCTCTCATGGATTTAAACGAAAGTTAGATGCCGCAGAGATGACGCATAGTATGTCGCGGGTGGGTAGATGTATTGATAACGGGCCTATGGAATCTTTTTGGGGAACACTTAAATGTGAAAAGTTTTATTTACATAAGTATGAGGCATTCGAAGAACTTTCTATTGCGATAGACGATTACATTAAATTTTATAATTATGAAAGATATCAAAAACGACTAAACGGCCTTAGCCCTATGGAATATAGAGCTAAAGCCGCTTAGTGCATTTTTATTATTTCCACTGTCTACTTGACGGGGGGCAGTTCAAAATATCAATATTTGTGAGTGTTTTTTTGTTAGGGGAAATAAGTAAAACTAATAGAAGATCAAGTTCAGATTACGGCTTTCTTTGCCATTTCCTAAATGATAAAATAAATATACAAAATATTTCACCGAGAAGATCCTCCACGGGAAATGTATGTCCTTCATACGAGCAGGGAAGAGCCAAATATTATCGAAAAAAAATGGGTAGGAGTAAGACGTTCATGAAAAAATTGATGATAGAAGCCGGTTTGTTGCTTACTGATATGGAGTTAGGTTACCTAGGAACATATTGATTGTTTTAATAAATTAAACTTACTCCTATAAATGCATCCTTTTTCCTCACTATTTCAACCTCAGAAGTTTCTTCTACATGATAATTTTCAATCTTGTTTGATATTCAAAAATAGGTAATTATTTGTTTTGTTATGTCGTCATCGCTACAGATTATGTAAATTGGGCCGATGACCCCAAATGGGATTATTCTTTATATATCTTATAATTCATTAAGTGGAAAAATAAAAGTGTCAGGCACTTGATAATCATCCCGATCATTTACTTGAAAACACGTAGACTTTTTCCACTAATCCTTGTTCATGATCTATCCGACATCATGTCTGCTCTGTCATTTTACTTTTTTCCCAATCCATTAAATCATCCTAGCTTAAAAAAAATAAAGGAGTGTAAAAGAATATGAATCAATCTATTCCTCGTATGGGGCGTATCACTGCAATTCTCTCTGGAATCCTTCTGGTGTTGGCTCATTCTTTAAACCTACTGGCAGGTGAACATGAAAGCATTTTTGGTACTTTTCTTATTTTTGCTGCCCATTTACTGCTCGTCTTTGCTTTTTTTGGCCTGTATTCTCTTCAAGGGGATAGAAACGGCTTGCTGGGTCTTTTTGCTATGATTCTAGGAAATATAGGAAACATCATAGTAACAGCCATTGTTTTTGTGGAAATCGCACAGGCTTCAGGGGAAAAGGTTGGTCAAGTTTTTACCACAACTTTTACTAAGCCCATTTATACGTTTGGACCCCTCCTGTTTGTAGTAGGAATGATATTATTGGGAGTATCGATGATTAGAGGAAAGGTATTTCCTAAAATTACGGGGTATCTTTTATTGATTGGTACCATAGTGTTTGCTGCGGCCAGTGTTTCAGGTGACAGCCAGAAGATTGTTGAGGTCATTGGCGCTCTTTTCACAGGAGCGGGATTTATCGTATCCGGATTAAAGTCCAATAAATTAAAGAGACTCTCCGAATCAGAGGAAGGAAAAAATGTTATATTGTAGAAACACCCGATCATGTCCATAAGTAGCAAAAGTCCTCCGAAATGGATAAAGAAGTCCGGTTACGACCATCGTAACCGGACTTTTGTATATTTAAGGAGCAGAAAGTTAAAGGGGGATGATAAGTATGAACTTAATGAAATTAGAAATGATGAATGCCACAGAAAGAATTGCAGAAGCACTGCAAGTCAGAGGCTTATTTATTGAGGTTAAAGACGATTTTATTATTCTGTCAGACGAAAATACCCATGAGGATATAACGAAAACAAAACAATTAATAAGCAGCCTTGGTATTCCGACCTTTTGGCAGGATAACCAATTTCAGGTGTTAGTAAACAGGACTCCGATTGCTACGATGAAGAAGATCATGAACGCTCCCGGGAGAGAATTCCCTGTCCACATGGAAGGCTATCATTTCCAGTGGAGAGCCTTTGCTCAAAGACGGTTTGGAATTAAGGTCAATGCCTTGGATATGGATGCAAACATGGCGATGCTAGTTAAATCATTAAACAAGGCGGGTATTACATCTCTTGCTGGCTGCAACGGCCATCACCGTTACGCGCCAAATGTCCAAATCTCTGGAGGATATCAAGGTGCCTGGTTCAAGTTGATTCAGGAGAAATACTTAAGTGAACTGACTCTTCATTATAAGTGGACGGTCCATTTCGAAAACCAATCTGGATCGTGTATGTGTGCAGAAGGAGCTGAACGCTGGGACATGAACTTGATTTATCAAGATACGGTGCAAATGGCAATGGTCCTTCAATAATATGCAAGGGAAATTCGAGAGTTGAAAAACGCTTCATTTAAACGCAATAAAGAGATGAAGGAAGTAGCGAGCCATCTTTTGCTAGCAAGAAATTATGAAGGTCTTGTGGAATGGATGAAAGCTAAAGTAGAAAATATATCCATAGCAGATAAATAGTAGATGTAAAAGAAATTATTGAGTTTTGGGACGACAATGGATTTGGTTTTTCGAACATGAATGCGAAAGAGCAGCTGTTAGTTTGGTTAGATGATTCTAGCTTTTTACAGCCGAAAGAGGTGATTTTAAAAGCGATGAATATTGCGTGTGCCAATAACAAGAGAAGGCTGAGCTATGTGGTGGGGATTCTGAGGAACTGGTAAAATGAATCTTTACTGACTGTAGCAGAAATTGATTCCCATCATGAGAACCAAAAGTCCGTACCAAAGCATAGGCAATCAACTGATTTGTTTCCTGCTGGAAGAGCAATTCCAGGTCGATTTGTACTTGACCTGACGGCAGGTGAAGAGTGATGTGTTTTGCGAAGTTCTGCGATTGCAGTCATCAAGTTTCCTTCTTTTGCAAATAAAGACAATAAAAATATGTATTATGATATAAATATATTCTATTTATCCCTTATAATATCATTAATGAATAATGTTAATAAAAGCAACGCAGTCAATTCTGAAAGGGGATACATATTTTTTGAACGCAAAATATCTAGATTTACTCGCCCAAAAATATGATAGTGCAGAAAAAGTAGCAACAGAAATTATTAATCTCGAATCCATTCTAAATCTACCAAAGGGGACTGAACATTTTGTCAGTGATTTACATGGTGAGTATCAAGCTTTTCAACATGTATTAAGAAATGGTTCAGGGAATGTAAAAGAGAAAATTAATGACCTGTTTCAACATACCTTATCTGAATCCGAAAGGAATGAATTTGCAACATTAATTTATTACCCAGAGGAAAAACTGAAGTTAATAAAAAGTCATTTTGGTAATGAACTAGAATTAAACCAATGGTATACAGAAATCATTGAGCGAATGATTAAGCTCATTTCTTATGCCTCCTCCAAATACACACGCTCTAAGTTACGTAAAGCTTTGCCGAAACAGTTTGTGTATATAATTGAAGAGTTACTCTACAAAAAAGATGATTCCACAAATAAGGATGATTATTATTCAAAAATTGTCCAGCAGATTATCTCCTTAGCACAGGCGGATAAACTGATCATAGGTCTTGCCTATACGACACAGAGATTAGTTGTCGACCATCTTCATGTAGTAGGGGATATTTACGACCGTGGACCCGAGCCCGATAAAATTATGGAAACACTGATCGATTACCATTCGGTTGATATTCAATGGGGAAACCATGATGTCCTATGGCTGGGTGCCTTTGCAGGATCAAAGGTATGTCTGGCTAATATTATTCGTATTTGTGCGAGATACGACAATTTGGATATTATTGAAGATGTATATGGAATCAATCTAAGACCATTACTTAATCTAGCGGAAAAGTACTATGAAGACAATCCAGTTTTTAGACCTAAGGTCCATTCCGATAAAAAACTATCTAATCATGAACAACTGCAAATTACGAAAATTCATCAAGCGATCGCCATGATTCAATTCAAACTGGAAATCCCGATCATTAAGAGGCGCCCGTACTTTAATATGTCAGAAAGACTTTTACTTGAGAAAATTGATTATGAAAAGAACGAAATAACGATACATGGGAAAACCTACCCTCTAGTAAATAGTTGCTTTGCTACTGTTAATCCAATGCAGCCAGATCAATTATTAGATGAAGAAAAACAAGTGATCGAAAAATTGTTATTTTCCGTACAGCATTCCGAAAAGCTGGCTAGACATATGAAATTCCTAATGAAAAAGGGCAGCCTTTATTTGAAATATAACGGTAACTTGTTAATTCATGGTTGCATTCCTTTAGATGAAGAAGGAAATATGGAAAAAATGACGATTGAGAATAAAACGTATGCAGGCCGTGAATTACTTGATACGTTTGAATATAATTTACGACATGCTTTTGAACATCCGGAAAAGACAGATGACCTTGCAACTGATATGGTTTGGTATTTATGGAACGGAGAATACTCATCCCTCTTTGGAAAAAGAGAAATGACCACCTTTGAAAGGTACTTTATTCAGGATAAGGAAACGCATAAGGAGAAAAAGAACCCTTATTATTACTTACGTGAGAATGAAGAACTTTGCAAAAAACTCT
Organism: Bacillus sp. AFS031507; assembly: GCF_002584635.1. Lineage (NCBI taxonomy): Bacteria > Bacillati > Bacillota > Bacilli > Caryophanales > Bacillaceae > Bacillus > Bacillus sp. AFS031507. Next base: position 56,924 of record NZ_NUOW01000042.1, on the reverse strand, counting down.
TGGCTGAATTTGATCTCGACCCTGAGCAGGGTCATATTATCAACGGCCATACACCAGTGAAAGAAATTGAGGGAGAGAATCCCATCAAAGCGAATGGAAGAATGATTGTTATCGATGGTGGGTTCTCAAAACCCTATCAATCTGTAACAGGTATAGCGGGATACACGTTACTATATAATTCCTACGGTATGCAATTGGTTGCTCATAAACAGTTTCATTCAAAAGAAGATGTATTAAGTGACGGTACGGATGTATTATCGGTAAAAAGAGTAGTGGATAAAGAACTGGTGAGAAAAAAAGTAAGAGAAACGAATATTGGTAAAGAACTATTACAGGAAATTTCAAATTTGAATAGTTTGAGGGAATATCGATATATGAATTAGAGCGGATTGTGGGTTTTCTCCATTCTTTTTGTATAATATAAGAATAGAAAATAAACGAGAAAAGGTGAGCACATGAGTCAATTATCCGAGTTGTTATCCAATCAACATAATCAAAATGTAGAGGAATTAAAAGAATTGCTCCGGATTCCAAGCATCAGTTCCTTATCCGAGCATAAAGAGGACATTCAAAAAGCAGCTTCATGGATTGCCAATAAATTAGAAAGCATTGGAATGGAACATGTTGAAATCGTCCAGACAAAGGGTCATCCGCTTATCTATGCGGACTGGCTTCATCAGGAAAATGCCCCAACAGTCTTAGTGTACGGCCATTATGACGTACAGCCCGTTGATCCCATTCATCTATGGGAAACGCCTCCGTTTGAACCAACGATCCGTGATGAAAAGATCTATGCCAGAGGGGCAACCGACGACAAAGGGCAGACGTTTTTACATATCAAAGCAGTGGAAACACTATTGAAATTAGAAGGGAAATTACCGGTAAACGTAAAATTTTGCATCGAAGGAGAAGAAGAAATCGGAAGTCCTCATCTTCCGCCATACTTATCCGAAAATAAAGAAAAATTATCCTGTGATGTGGTCGTGATTTCCGATTCTGATATGTGGGACAGAGGCGTCCCTGCGATTACTTATTCATTAAGAGGTCTGTGTGCATTAGAAGTTTCCCTTAAAACCGCAAATTCTGATTTGCACTCGGGCATGTTCGGCGGGGGAGTTCAAAACGCAAACCATCTATTGGTACAGCTGCTTTCTACTCTTCATGATTCAAATGGTAAAGTAAATGTTGACCATTTTTATGATGATGTAGTGGAATTAACCGCATTTGAAAAGGAACAAATTAAAGCACTGGGCTTCGATGAAGAAAAGTTAAAAAAATCGTTAGCATTAACTGATTTAACAGGAGGGGAAAACAATTATCCTTATCCTGAGAGAATCAGCTCCAGGCCAACATTAGAAATAAACGGATTATGGGGCGGATTTCAGGGGGAAGGAACTAAAACGGTCATCCCGAACGAGGCTCATGCCAAAATCACCTGCCGTCTAGTCCACAATCAAAACCCTGAAAAGATTCAAGGATTGGTTAAAAAGCATCTGGAAGAACATGCACCAAAAGGATGCACGGTGAAAGTGTCGCTACAAGATACGGGGAATCCATTTTTAACGCCGATCGACAGTCCGATGATTCAAAAAGCGGCCGAAGCGTATGAAACTGTTTATAGGAAATCGCCTGTTTACAAAAGAGAAGGTGGCTCCATTCCTATTGTATCGGATTTTAACCAATCACTGCATGCTCCTGTTGTCTTAATGGGCTTCGGTTTGCCAGATGAAAATCTTCATGCTCCAAACGAACACTTTAACTTAGAAAACTTCGATAAAGGGATCTTAACCATTTGTTCCTTTTTAGAACTTCTTAATAAGTAAAATGGTGCCTGACACCACCTTCAGTGGTGTCAGGCACTTTTATTAGATTCAGGTGTTTGAATTTAAAGCTGCGTGTGTAGTATCGTATACACGAGGAGTGATTGTATGAACGAAACCATTCAATTATTAAGAAATCATCGCTCAGTTAGGGACTTCGACACTGAAAAAGAGGTAAGCGAAGCCCAGATCGAAGTGATTATTGAGGCGGCTTTGGCTGGTCCCAATTGGATTAATGGACAGCAAGTGAGCGTAATCGAAGTTAGAGAGCCTGAAAGGAAAGCCGCATTGGCGAAAGCGGCAGGCAACCAAAGATGGATTGAGGAAGCTCCAGTTTTTCTAGTGTTTTGCATGGATTTTTATCGGGCGAAGCTGGCAGCTGAAAAAAATGGTATGGAGTTTAAAATTGTCGAGGACTTAGAGGCCATTATTATCGGTTCAACAGATGTAGGGATCGCTCTGGGAGGCGCAGTTATAGCGGCTGGATCGATGGGACTCGGGATCGTTCCGATCGGAGGATTACGGAGAAATCCCCAAACCTTTGTTGAACTAATGAATCTTCCGGAATATGTTTTTCCAATCTCAGGTCTGGTGGTCGGATATCCACAATCCGTCCCCGCTCAAAAACCAAGGCTGCCAATTAAGGCAACCCTTCAGAAAGAACAGTATGATGCGAAAATTCAAAAGGAAATTATTGACCAATATGATCAAACGATATCATCCTATATGTCTGAACGGACCAGCGGGAAAGATACCAGCGACTGGACCAGTAAGGTCGCTCAATTTTATGATACGGGTTTTGACCAATACGCAAAAAATTCCAGTCCCACGGTAAAAAATCAGAGGTTCCGATATAAGTGAAAAATTCATAGATCTGACTCAAAATAAGAGCAACGGACAAGTTGCTCTTTTTATTTATAAATTTTAGGATGTAATAGTAAACGTGTTTGGAACTCAGCGTTGTTCCAGGTACATCGGCAGTCGAATCAATTTCGATGATATTGTGATGTGCAATTAGTTCAGATGTCAACCATCACAACTATGGTGAAATTGCCTTAGAGAAAAAGGGGTATCTTTAAATCTAAATTGAAGTGACCCAGTAAAGTTATACAGGTTATTCATTAGGCAGCTTGTTGGGCATGAGCTCGGTATTGTACCGGGCTCATGCCTTTAAATTTTGCCTTAATTCGTTTGTGATTATAGTATTCTATATATTTTTCTAGTTCTTGTTTAAAATGTTCCACACTTTTAAATTCTTTTAGATAAAGAAATTTCGATTTCATAATCCAAAGAAATTTTCCATAACAGCGTTATCGTAACAGTTCCCTTTGCGAGACATACTTTGCGTAATCCCATGTCCACTGATGGCTTTACGGTATTTTTTCATTTGATAGTGCCACCCTTGATCAGAATGGATAAGAAGTGAATCCTCGTTTGTTAAACGCTCAAAAGCTTGATCCAACATTGTTGAAACCAGTGAATAGGTGGGGCGTGTACCGATTGTATAATTGATGATCTCGCCATTAAATAAATCCAACATAGGAGATAAATATAACTTTTCTCCAAATAATTTAAACTCCGTAATATTCGTAACCCATTTCTCATTTGGTCTGTCTGCTTGAAAGTTTCGGTCTAAAATATTTGGAGCAGTCTTCCCAACTGTTTCTTTGTAAGAGCGATATTTTTTCATACGAACATGTGATTTCAATCCTAGTTCATTCATGATACGCAGTATTTTTATGTGGTTTACTTCGTGTCCACGATTTCTAAGTTCATCACGAATTCGGCGGTAACCATAACGGCCTTCATGTTCGTCATAAATCGTTTGAATTAATACTTTCAACTCTGCATCTGAATCCGGACGACCCGAAATTTTCACCTAATAATAATAATAGGTGCTACGCGGGATGTCTGCGAGCTTTAGAAATGCTATCACCGGAAATTCATGCCTCAATTCATAGACTACTTGCGCTTTGTCTTTTTTGGTGATTTTTCCTTGTTTTGAACTAAGGCATTCAACTTTTTTAATACGCACTCTCCATACGTAAACGTTCTAATTCCTCGTGGAGTGACTCAATAGAACCTTCGACTGGTGCTTGTTTTTTTGATGTTTCTTGATTCTCATTTTTCATAGATGGACGCCCCTTTTCTTTAGTTCAAGGGCGTCTATTCCTTGCGTTTCAAATTGCTTTTTCCATGGAAGAGTGTAGAAGGTGCTGGAATGTTAAATATTGCAGCTGTTTCTCTGATAGACGTTCCTTGTTCCTTCATATAATTAAGTACGTCTAGTTTATACTGAAAGTATATGATGTATAGCTTTTTTCAAAAGCTTTTTCTCCATGAAAATGATATTGTTGAATCCATGTTCGAAAAACAGGTTTAGCTACCCCAATAGAATTTGCGATAGTTTGTTGACTTTCATTACTATTTAAATATCTTTTAACCGCATTTAATTTCTCTTCAACCTGTAAATTTAGCCATAAAAAAGCACCTCAATTGTTAGATGGTGTCTAATAATTGGGGTGCAGTTCATTCAATTATTGAGTCCTGGATTTTTTATTTTAGCTATTTGCCTCCTGTATTTTATACACCTGGTTCAATTGAGCGGAAATTATTTGTTGTAATAGTGAAAAAATTTTAATTGACAAGATTTCCCCTTTGCATTAAATTATTTCCCAAATGAAAGATTTTTTATATTTGTCCAAAATATATAGTCGAATGGGAAATTAGGGATAAATGAATGAATAAATACAATCAAAAAAAGCCGTTGAAAATTGGAGGATTATGGTGAAAATCAAAATTACTGATTTAAAAAAACAGTTAAAGGAATATGAAAAAAAAGAATTGATTGAGCTGGTTGTCGAAATGTTTAAGGCAAACAAAGATGTTCAAAACTTTTTATCTAGTAAGTTTCTAGGGAACGAAGCGATTGAAGTTCTATTTCAACAGGCTAGAAAGAAAATACAGAATGAATTTTTTCCTGAGAAAGGACATGGGAAGCTTCGATTAGCAGAAGTTAAGAAAGAGATTACTGCTTTTAAAAAGGCGACAAATGATGAGAAACGAACCGTTGGCCTGATGCTTTTCTATGTGGAACAAGGTGTTGATTTTACCTGTTCCTATTGTGATATTGATGCAAATTTTTATTCTAGTATGGTAAAAATGTTTGACCAGGTAGCAATGGAATGTGATCAGAATGAAGAATTTTACCGAGAATTTTCTACCAGACTAAGTAAAGTTGTATCAATGGCAGATGGTACTGGTGGAATGCTACTATACGATTGAATGGGTTCATGAAGAAGATGAATAGGGTATAATCTATGATTACATAATAAAAAAAGATTAAAATCTTAAAAAAAGATATGAACTTAAAGAAGTTCGTTTGTTCATGAAAAGGATAAAAGTGGAATATGGATGTATCGATTTAAGGGAGAATATAAAATTGATATTATCTTTAGGATTAATAAAAAGAAAGTGAAATATCGTTTAAACAGAGGAGGAAATTTAAATTAATAACTACGAACAATTAATAGAAAAACTTCAGCAGTTTGGGGTTGTTGACGAGTATCTGCCAACAATCGATCAACCAAAAGTAACCTTAGAAAGGGATGTTAAAGTTTTTAATAATGATTTTAACATTTTACAGTTAAGTTTACTGTACTCGATGATTTCAGTTGAAGAATGGAAGGATCAGCAGTATTTTTACATCATTTGGAAAAATTCTGACATGAAATCGAATCTGAAGCGGTTTGTCCTTTATTATAATCAGAAAAAAGGAATCCTTCGAAGAAAGTATGTGTATAGAAACGGTATTGAGTCAAGAAAAGAGGAAAAACGCCCGGTCCCTAAGGAGCAACTTGTTTATGAAGCAAGTAAGGGTTTGCTTTCTATCATATTAGATGGCTTCAAACAAATCGAGTAAAGGGATTTTTATTTTTTATGTTGGGGGATACCCCAAAAATGTCTTTTACAGAATCTATTTTTAGGATAATCGATGCGAAATGACTTCATCGATTACTTTCGTGAAGACAGGCTCAAAAACCTGGTGCGGCAGCTTCTGAAAGGCCTCATTCGTTCAACGAGAAAATGAATGATCCATACCTATACATTTATATAAATTAAGTCGAGGAGCTTGATAAGCAGGAGGACCAAGAAAAAGTAAATTAGTTTCTGAAGTAGAGTATATATTCAGGGAATTCCCAAACGGTACGATGTGGTTGTTAGTTTTTTCAGCTTCTATCGTCTTTAATATGGAAGGTTGGTTTGTAGGTATCCCAAATTTACTAATGTTGGTTTTATTATTTATATTATTTACTATGAAAAAAAATAAGAAGCTGTACCAAACGGTCGTTGAGTGACGACTTTTTTTGGTCAGCTTCTTGTTTTAGGTAAAGGAAAGCATTAAACTATTTATTTGTTTCGGCCATTTTTTTAATGGACGAACGCATATAATGATTAACCTGCTACTTTATTCGCTTTTTGCTCTCTAACCATATTCTTGCTCTTTTTCACAGAGATTTTATTTATGGAAAGCGTTATGAGAAATGAACATATTAAACTTCCAGCCATTGCGATGATAAAGCCTGTCATATTATTGGATAAAAGTGGTGCCATAAATGATGGAACATAGGCCGTTCCACGAACATCAAAAAGTCCAACAAGTAATCGGCCTAATCCGGATGAGAGGATTGCTCCAGCAAAGATATATTTGTTGGAAAACATAAACGGATAAGCGGCTACTACAAAGGTACCAAAGCCCATATTAATGGCAAAACCAGGTGCAGCCACTGCTGCTTCACCTTTATCTCGAGGTGAAACAATATTGGCAAGGGTAATCCCCGCTGATACCATTACCAATCCTACCATATCAACGGCACCTAAGAAGCTGTTTCCTGTCTTTTCCATTTCTAACAGTACAATCGGAAGGATAGCCGCGTGATAGACGCCGCCAATAATAGCTGGCCAAATTAACAGCCCAGCAATGAGTCCAGCAAGTGTCCCATTAGTAGAAACAAGCAGGTCTAATAAAGAGCGGATTCCTTCACCGAGCTTTAAGGCGACTGGCGCGATGAGGAAAAAGACTGCCAATCCAGAAATCAACCCGGCAATTCCACCTGCTGCAATATTGACGGTTGTAGCGGGGAACTTCCACTCAACACACTTTCTAAATATGTATTGGACCAACAGTCCTGCTAAAATACCCCCGATAATACCTCCAATAATTCCGCCTTTCACTGATAAGACTCCGGCGACAATCCCTGCCACAATCGATACATCATCAAGGTCCGCTACTTGTTTAGCTGCGACGACGGCAAGTATAAAGGGAGGGCGTTAATCATAAGTTCAAATACTTCTCCTAGCATCGTTAATCCAGGAATCTTGCTCAAAGCTAAAACAAGGGCCATGGCAATAAAACCTGGAAGAGAAGACAGCATCATTCCCCGAAGATTGATTCGTTGAAATTCATCATATCCTGTTAAAGTAACTGATGGTGGTATACTTTTCTTAGAGATGCCAGAAGAATAAATATTTTAGAGGATTTTATGATTATCGATCTAACAATCGGAATAATTCTTCAAGTAAAAATAAAGGTGTCATGCACAGTCCCATTTTCTTGGGTAGTGCCTGACACTTTTTTGTTTTATTAGAATAACCGCTAGTTATTCACGGATACTCCACTTAAAAAGTGGTCTAAGGCGTTTCCCATTAGAACCTCGAGGGATCCGGAGCCATTAGATATTACCCAATTGACAAGCGAGCCTACATAAATATTGACGCTGTCTGTTGCAATCTCCTCAGATGTAATATCCTAGGTAACTAGCTCATGGTGTTGACAGAAATCAATTACTTCTTTCGTGACGTTATGAAATATAGCGAAGCGTAGCTAGTTGATCGGAAATTGTTGATTTCCAAAAAGACAATCTCGAAATTAATTGATCTTTATCTTATAAGTACCATGATAATAAAAAAGAAAAAAGTGCCAACAATATCAGTTAATATAGTTTTTTCAACAAAAAAGACTACTTTCATATATATAGGAAGTAGTCTTTTTATGTTGTAGCAATTTGGAGGTCTTGACGACTTTTCTTAGTTGAATGGGATGTGGATTGATTGGTTTTTGGTTAAGCTTTAAAGCTATCTTGCCATTTTAGTAAACGATTTTCTAAAAAGCGGACAATAGAGTCGGATATTTTACCAGCAAGGGCAAAGATGATAATGCCTACAAAGACAGTGTCTGTCTGCATAAAAGAACGGGCATCTTGGATCATGAAGCCCACACCTCTATCTGCTCCCAATAACTCTGCGACAACTAAGCACATCCAGGCAGCGCTTAGAGCTAAGCGTATACCTAGTAAAATATTAGGTAGAGAAGCTGGAATCATAAGCTTAGTTATTTGCTCTATTCGGCTGTACTCTAATATTTGAGCAACATCGTATAATTTTTTATCTACATTACGAATGCCTAAAAAGGTTTGTAAATATAAAGGGAAAAAGGCACCTAAAGCAATTAGTAATATCTTAGATAATTCACCAAACCCTAACCACATGATAAATAGCGGTGTAATCACAAGCAGAGGGACAGTGCGGAGCATTTGGATACTTGGGTTTAAATATTCCTCCGCCATTTTGTTCATGCCAACAATGACACCTATTAATAATCCGAGAAAACCGCCTATTGCAAAGCCGAGAAATGCTCGGATTAAACTGATTTGCAAATGTTTAGCCATCTCCCCTGACTGGACTAGTTCAATGAAGCGGGTGACAATTAACAATGGTGAAGAAAATAATTGAGCGGACAAGATATCGATTGAACTTAAGAATTGCCATAAAATCAATACGAAAACAGGCAGGGATAATCCGCGCCAAATAGAGTAGCTTTTTGTTAATTGTGATTTCTTTTTCTTAATTGAAATGGCTTTATTCTGAGCAATTGTTTGTGTAGACATTTATATCATCCTTTCTTTTTTTAGTTAAATGCTCCAATCTTCTATTTCACTAACTTGGTGATCAAGGTATTTCAAGATAACGGTTCTGTATTCTTGGAAAGCTTTACTGATCCTTGTTCTTGGATAAGGCAAATCAATAGGTACAATACCCTTTATTCGCCCTGGCTTTGCATCCATGACGACGACTTTAGATGACAAAAAGATCGCCTCATCAATATCGTGGGTTACAAGCATCATTGTCGTCTGATTTTCTTCCCATATTTCAAGTAAGGCTTCTTGGAGATGGTTGCGAGTGAATGCATCTAATGCGCCAAACGGTTCATCTAACAATAACACTTCAGGATTTCGCAGCAAGGCCCTGGCAATTGCCACACGTTGTGACATTCCCCCGGATAATTGACGCGGATATGCTTTTTCAAATCCTTTAAGTTTTACAAGTGAAATTAAATGGTCCACTTTTGAACGTATATCCGGATCTTTTAATGACAGATTACCTGCAATATTTTTTTCTACGTTTAACCAGGGAAACAAACGATGCTCTTGAAAAATAAAGCCGCGATCCTTAGAGGGACCATTCACTGCCTTTTCAGCTATCTTAATCTCGCCTTCAAAATCTAAATCAAGTCCTGCAATCAATTTTAATAATGTACTTTTTCCGCAACCGCTGGGACCAATAATGGTCATAAACTCACCATATTTTACACCGAGATTAAAATCCTCTAAAACTTTAATGCTTTCATTGTCACTCTTAAAAGTTTTTCTTACATGATTTATTTCCACTGTTGATACCATAATGCTCATCATCCTTTCTAAAATAAAAAAAGAGATTCAGCGAAAAGACAGATGTGTCTTTTTGCCGAATCTCCAGTAGACTAGTCGATTCATTCGAATGAATTAATTGATAATAACTTACCATGGTTATTATTAATATTCAATACTTTAAAACCAACTAAATTTATAGGATTACTTAAAAAATAATTGACAGACTATTTCGAACCCTGTTAAGATGCATTCATAAACAAACCACTTACCAATTTAGTCCAATTAAATAAAAGTGATAAGAATCCACTAGTCGACTAGAGATTTAACAAAGAGAAGCCTCCACGCTCACTTTGTTGGATCTCTTTTTGTTTTTCGAACATTAAGCTGACTATATAACTGGGTTAAGTGGGAAATAAAAAGTAAGGAGGCGGTTCAAGAGAGATTTACGCAGTATTTGAAAAAAATAAAACATGATTATTAGGAGGAATTTTAAAATGACAGCTTTTCAAACAAAACAATTAAAAGTGGTACCGCAAGCAGGAAGAATTGGTGCAGAAATTCAAGGTGTTCAATTAAGCGGGGATTTAGAATCAAGTATTTTAAATGAAATTAAACAAGCGCTAAACGAGTACAAGGTAGTATTTTTCAAGGGTCAAAATCATTTAACGGATGCGAGCCAAGAAGCATTTGCAACATTATTAGGTGAACCATATGCTCATCCGACCGTACCGGTAAAAAATAATACAAACTATATTTTTGAGCTGGACTCTGAGGTAGGTGCAAAAGCGAATCATTGGCATACTGATGTTACGTTTGTTCCTGAAGTTCCGAAATACTCCATATTAAGAGGGGTAACAATTCCGGGAGTTGGCGGTGATACAGTTTGGGCAAATACGAATACAGCGTATGATGACCTTCCGGAGGGCTTGAAAAGATTAGCAGATAAGTTATGGGGAATTCATTCAAATGAATTTGATTATGCACAGTTTAAACAAAGTGATATTAATGTTAATGAAGTTACAAAAAAATATCGTGCTGTTTTTGAATCAACAGTGTTTAAAACGAGACATCCAGTTGTTCATGTTCACGCAGAAACAGGGAAAAAGCATTTGTTATTAGGAGGATTTGCAGGAAAGTTAGAAGGCTATACAACAAGTGAATCTGAAAGATTGTTAAGTATCTTTGATTCTTATGTGACCCGTCTAGAAAATACCGTACGCTGGAAATGGACGGAAGGGGATGTGGTCATTTGGGATAACTTGGCCACGCAACATTATGCGGTTGCAGACTACGGAGATCGTCATCGCGTTGTTCGACGTGTAACAGTCGGAAAAAACGTACCCGTTAATCAGGAAAATGAAGTAAGCAGATTAATAGTTAAAAAATAAAATCTAACCAATTGAATAATTAGAGGTTCCGATAAGGAGATCACGCTCATTGTCGGACCTCTTTTCTTATCATACACACATGCAGGCGGGTGAAGCCATGTCATACGAGGAGGTTAAAATATGGAGAATTATCGTAAGCATTTATTAGGATTATTTTTGGTCATTTCCATGATATTTTTATTAGCAGGATGCGGTTCTTCTGCAGAAAAAACGAATGCCAAAAGTAATGACAAAGGTGCTCCGGTTAAAGTGAATATTGCTTTAAATGGGAAAATGGGACCATTAGTAATTGCTCGGGAAAAGGGCTGGTTCGAAGAAGAGTTTAAGGCGATGAATGCCGAAGTTAAATGGAGTGAATTCACAAGCGGACCACCGCTATTAGAATCACTGGCTTCAAATCGTGTTGATTTATCGTTTTTAGGAGATGGTGCGTTAATAGCAGGTCTAGATAAAAAACTGCCATTTGAAGTGATTGCCCAAACCGGTACAGGAGAATCGAATGTTCGGATTTTGGTACAAAAAAATGGGGATATTAAGAGGATTAAAGATTTAAAGGGCAGGACCGTTGGTGTTCCTCTTGGTACAACGGCTCATGTGTATCTAATTAAAGCATTGAAAGCGAATGGTTTAACGACAGATGATGTGAAACTCATCAATCTTCAACCCGATGATGCACAAGCGGCCTTCGAATCCAAAAAATTAGACGCATGGTCAGTGTGGAATCCTTATTATCTAAATAATGTTGAAAAAGGGAATGGAGTAACTCTAAATGTAAACAAAAAAATATATGCCCCTGGCGCAATTATTGCCAGGAAAGGCTTTGCTGAAGAACATCCTGAGATTGTTCAAGCATATTTAAGAGTATACAAAAAAGCAGCCGATTGGCAAATTGAAAATCCGGATGAAGCATCTGAAATATATTCACGTGCAACAAAACTTCCAGCTGCTCTCATTAAGAAGATCATCACAGCGGAAAAACCCAATATACTTTTTACTGAAGAGTCTATTAACGCACAGCAAGATTCCATTGACACATTAGCTGAAGCAGGGTACATCAAGAAAGCATTTAATTATAAAGAACAGATCCATAATGATTACATCGATGCAGCTTTAAAAAAATAACATCAAAAGGTAAAATAGAAATTTATAAAAAGTGCCTGACACCATCCAATTTTTATGGATGGTGTCAGGCACTTTTTTTGAAAGAGCTAGATTTTCGTTATAAATCTAATCCTTTCCTATTCAAGGTTACAAAAAAGACCAACCTGTCATAATGGGAGTTCGTAATATAGACAAAAAAGTAGAAGTTTCAGGTATGAGTGATGGAACGACAGACCAGCTATATCTATCCTTAAGAATCGCAAGTTTAGAAAAGTATGTAAATGAATACCAGCCAATTCCTTTCATCGTGGATGACATTCTGGTCCACTTTGACGACGAAAGATCAAAAGAAACAATAAAAATATTACTGGAACTATCTAAACAAACCCAAATCATTTTCTTCTCCCATCACTCTCGACTTATTGAACTAATGAGAGAAGTAACAACCGAAAGTTCCTATCAATTAACGGAATTAAACACGGTATCTGTATAGAGGGATATTGAATTTGTCTCTTTAGCCCTTGAACAGGTGGGAAATTAAACCGGAAAATTGTAAAAACAATATAGTAGCGAACAAAGTATGATTTCGTACAGATCGATCTATTTACCCAAAAAACAAAACGTATGTTCCTATTTTTATTAATGCATGTTAAAATAGAATGGCGATAGAAGAGGATTTCTCAAGGGTGGTTAGCACATTCCCATCAGAAAGGGGGTGATGCTTAATGACAGTATTTGAAACATTCATGATTACGTTTGCGTTTGCAAGCCTGATTGTAGCCGTTCTGTCATTTAACCAAAAAAAATAATCCACCCTTGAGTTTTAGCAGCCCTGGGTGGATTACTTCCGCTTAATGCTGATTCCCTTGCAGGGAACCTGCTATTGCATTGACCGTGTGGTGTTAATGGCACCAGCGGTCTTTTTTTTATTTTATGCAATTATATAGATATATTATAACCAAAAAAGCGGAAAAAGAAAATAGAGTATGAGTTTTAGGTTGTTCCACTATTCATCTCGATATAGGGTTCCTATCATTGATCTTGAGGGGGTTGAAAGGCACTTCCATTAAAGGGCACACCCAAAAAAGGTGTGCCCTTTGTATTATCCTTGGAAATTTGTATACCAACCCGGCCTGCGGTTTGTATATATGCTTCCGTTTGGTGCATAGGAGAAGTGAATATTTTGTTCTTTGTGCTTTGATATGAGCTCGTTTTGCTCCATATCACCCACGAGCCAAAAGGCTCCATGATTATCAATTATTTTTCTAAAGTTGATCAGATTTCATCACTGCCTTTAAACCATCTCTGTGCATTCAAAAGCATCATATCTTTAATCTGTGCTTCAGTGACTCCTAGTTCGATTAATTCAGGGACAATTTCATCCATAATATAAGACATCGTCCACTTGGGTCTTTTTTTCATTTCGCTTTCCGGAAACCAATCCGTAGAGCAACAGTAGTCCTGAGATAAAAACATTCTATTTGAAAAACCCTGCTTAACCAATTCGATAACGGTTGTATTTCGTTTTTCAGATGACATTCTGGCGGTTATTCCATAACGATCCATTCCAATAAACGCTCCATAAGAAAGAACTTTTACTATATATTCCAAGTTATCTGTATCCCCAGTATGTCCAATGAGAATACTATTGGGCGCAACACCTTCTTCCCTGAAAATTTCCAGTTGCCTAATTCCATTCATACTTTGTGGATGTGAGTGTGTCATGATGGGCACACCCGTTACTTGATGAGCTTGTGCCACAGCTCGTATTACTTTTTCAACATCAGGGGTAAATCCCTGTTCGTCTGTTGCACATTTCAGAAATCCTGCTTTTATCGAAGTATTTTGAATACCAACTTCTATGTCTCTGATAAAAACTTGTGCCATGTAATCAATATTCCTATTTTGAAAATGTTGGGGGAGATCGTTAAATGTGTAAATTCCTGTTGCACAAATAATCTGCATCTCTGTTTCAAGGGCAACCTTTTCCATAAAGTGAACATCTCTTCCAATCCCCATGACTGTCGGGTCACAAATGGTTTTGATCCCCTGCATCTTTACCCTGTTTACTTGTTCTACCGCATTCTTAAATTCTTTTTCTTCATCATAAATATGAGGAAACTGAACGCGTACAGCTTCAGAACAAATTCGTAAATGTTCATGTACTAATGTCCTTCCAAGTTCTGAAAAATCTATTTTACCAGTTACAGTATTCACATATTTCATCGTATGAATCTCCTTTTTATAGTTTCTTAGATAAGTAAGGTGCAAAACAGTATTCTTTTACATATCCATAACAGATTCATCATGAGAATATTCGGATGTGACCTGTTCAGTTTTATTTAGAATAGTAACTATAATTCCAAATACATAACAAATAGATCCAAAGATTAATACTGCACCGCTTAGTTGCATATGTTCTGCCATAAATCCTACAATAGTAGGTGTAAGAGCCCCTCCTATCCGTCCTATATTAAATGTAAGTCCAACCCCAGTTGATCTTAAATGTGTCGGATATAATTCTCCTAGGTAAGCGCCGAATGTTCCCCAATAACCATAAATAACGAAACCAAATATGATTCCTACTAGAAAAAGGAAGGTTATATTTTGAATGAGCATATAGGCGATAATAAGTACGATTGAAAGAGATTGTCCTAGCAATAAAGTGAACTTTCTAGAATATTTATCTGATAAATATCCACCAACTTGGTGACCAAACACAGCACCAATATTTAAAACGATTAGAAACCAACTTGCCATCCCAAGCGACAAATTATGACTTTTCACTAAAAAAGTGGGTATCCAAGACGAAGCAGCCCAATATGCGCCTAAATTAAACAGTAAAAGTAAACTTGCCAATATAGTTCGTTTTGCGTAACCATCTTTAAAAAGCATCAATAGAGTAAAGGTACTTTTTTCTTCCTTCACTTTTTTTGTTTTTTCCTTCCAATTTGGTGGTTCCTTTAATCCTCTCCTAAACATTAATATAATAAATGCAGGCAATATACCTATTAGGAACAGAACTCTCCATCCAAATGCAGGTAAAATTAAGAATCCAAGTAATGACGCAATAGCATACCCTACAGGATAACCACTATGAACAAAAGAAGTTGCCTTTGCCCTATGCCTTTTTGGCCAATATTCAGAAATTAGTGAGGCTCCAAGTCCCCATTCGCCTCCTAATCCAAGTCCAACAAAAAATCGAAAAATTCCAAGCTGTACTGGATCTTGTGCAAAAGCTGAAATACCAGTAAAAATTGAAAAAAAGATGACAGTAAATGTTAACATTCTTACTCTGCCAAAATAATCACCCAAAATGCCACAGCCAATTCCTCCTACCATCATTCCTACTAATGTTGCAAAACTAATAAGACCTGCTTCTCCAGTTGACATATTCCATTGTGTTAATAAAAGTGGAATAACAAGGGCCAAGAGCATGGCATCCATTGAATCCATGCACCAGCCTGCAAAAGATGTCCATAAACTTTTCCATTAGGTTTTTCCTACTTCAGGGTCATTTCTTACATTTGAAGAATAAATTATCATTTTCCTCCTCGCATATTAAGTAAAAGCTTTATCTCTAAAGTTTTGTAGAACCTCCTTTTAAATAAATTTAGAACATTCGCTAAATGTAAGCGTTTGAATTTTTTTCAAGAGCAAATGGGAATAAGGAGAAAAGCATGATTATTGAAAGCGGAAGAAAAAATCATCAGCAATGACCATACAGCTACGTTTAGTTAATAAATCTTTCAATTTTGACAAAATACTGATATTTCATAATCTTGTATTCTTATGATAAACAAACACTTTACAAATGTACAATATATTTCTAATATTAATATCATATCCCCAGCATATGATAATTGAAAAAATGATAAAATAAACTATGGTTATATTAATCAGAAAATTTAGAATATATGGATAGGTCAGGTGAAAACGAGTGGACTTTAGAAATTTTAAGTATTTTGAAGCAGTGGCAAGGTTAGGAAACATTACAAGGGCTGCTAAGGAATTAAACATGTCACAACCACCCCTTAGCCAACAAATTCTAAATATGGAGAATAATCTGGGGGTAATGTTATTTGAACGACACAAAAAGGGAGTCATTTTGACTGAAGAAGGAAAACTCCTTTTACAAAAGGTAACTCCTATCCTTCGTCAATATCATGAACTTCTTGGCTATTTATCAGATCCTCAAAATTTAGTTATGGGAAATATTACGTTAGCTATTTTACCCGTTTTTTCGGCTACGATAGGTGAGGCGTTGGCACATATATGGAGCGAAAACATAAATATTCATTTTTCAATTAAAGAAGGCCATTCAAAAACAATCGTTTCATTAGTACAAAGTGGAGAAGCTCATTTGGGGATTACTCGTTTACCTATCCATAATACAGAACTTAATTATTCTATCCTAGGAAACGATCCTATTCGAGTTGTTCTTCGTAAAGATGATCCATTAATTGCAAAGGAGAAAATTTTACCGAGGGATTTAAAGGGGAGGCCATTGGTTTTAATTCGTGGAAGTACTACCCATAGTGCTTTCGCACAAATTGTCCAGAGGTTTGAAGAAGCTAAGATAAAACCTACTATCATCGGACATACAGAAACTGTTCTTACACTTCTTAAGATGGTGAAACATGGACCGGGAATCGGACTTGCTCCGCAGTCTGGTTGTTACCAATCGACAGATGGTTTAGAAATAGTACCATTTGGAGAATCGGAGATTTACATACCTACTGCTGTTATATGGCGGCAAAATGAGACGAATCCTACGGTATTAAAATTAAAGAACTTAATCACTAAGTATTGCGCTATTAAGTGACGTTTCTTAGTTTAGTAGAAAAAACATTCCCATCTCTGTTTTTTAGGAGATGGATTTTTTATAACTGTTTAGACTTAGGTATTGTTATTTTTATAAATTGGGTTTTTACGTTGATATTCATAAAACATACGAGTTACATATGGATAACATATCATTTTGGTATTTTACATATTGATAACTATTTTTTACACTTTTATCAAAGGATGAAATTCAAAATGTTCAAAAAATTATAGGAGGTATATCCCTTTAGACGTTTATTTTTTGATTCTTTAACAATTTACATCTCATTAAACAAATAAAATTAGTAACAATTTGTTTTTTATTAAATTGTTACCATTTCCAAAGGAGCGACTATATGGGGAATTTAAATAATGCTGTCAGCTGGATAACAGGAGCCACCGGGAGTATAGGAGGTGCGGCATGTAAAGCTTTAGCAAGATCAGGTAGTCACGTAGTCGTTTCTGATATAGATTTCGACCGTGCTCAGGACCTTTCTATCCAATTAAAAGATTTAGGTGTCGAGGCTTTACCCATTCAACTAGACGTCTCAGATCAAAAAGGTGTTGAATCTGTTGCAAAGGTTATAAAAGATACGTTTGGGCGATTGGACATTCTGGTAAATGGTGCGGGTATATCTCCAAAAGGAGAAAACGGACGAGTTCCAGTGGAAAACATGGATGTAGAAGAATGGCATAGAGTGATAAACATCAACTTACATGGAGCATTTTATACCTCGCAGGCTGCTGTTAAATTAATGAAGGAAAATCAAAGTGGTCATATTGTGAATATTGCCTCTCAAGCTGGAAGATCCTATAGTGCCGTTACTGGAGCTCATTATGCTGTTAGTAAAGCAGGTCTTATTTCTCTTACGCGTCAAATGGCTGGAGAACTCGGTCCAAGTGGAATTTATGTAAATGCAGTTGCCCCAGGACGCATTGACACTCCAATGATTAAAGATGTTGCAGAAGAAGTAAACCGACAAATAATAAATAATATTCCATTAAGACGACTAGGAACACCTGAAGAGGTGGCAAATACTATTCTATTTCTAGTTACTCCTCAATCAAGTTATCTTACTGGAGTAGTTATAGACATAAATGGTGGAAGATTGATGATATAGTAATTAATTTTGTTGGGGATTGTTAAAATACACCAGGGAAGCATTTCATTGAAATGAATTGGAGGAATTATTGGTGAAAGCCTTACTTAAACAAAGCTTTGATCCTGGAGATGTTTTATTGCAACAAGTAGTTAAACCAGAACCGGGCCATAATGAAGTGGTCATTAAAATACACTTTGCCGGCATTTGTGGAACGGACATGAAAATATATGATGGACATTATCATGCTTATAAGAATCCTTTGGTCCTTGGACACGAATTTAGTGGTCAAGTTGCAGAAGTTGGTACTGGTGTGCAGGATTTAGTGATCGGCACGAATGTTGTGGCCCGTACGATTTATTCTTCATGCGGGAAATGTGAATCATGTTTTGGAGGAAGAGAAAACCTTTGTACGGAAAAGACTCGAATTGGTTTTGATCATGATGGAGTTTTTACTGAATATGTAAAAGTTAATAAAGATCAAATCCACGTTCTGCCTAAAGAAATTGATTTGGTTACAGCAGCATTATTAGAACCTTTTACAGTAGTGGTACATGCTTTGAATCAAATTACAATTAGGCCATCCGATGTGGTCCTTGTGATTGGTCCTGGGCCGATTGGACTTATGACAGTACTTCTTTGTAAAGCTTACGGTGCTACAGTTGTTGTAGCTGGACCTAAGCAAGACAAGAAGAGACTTGAGTTAGCTCAAAAAGTGGGAGCTGATTTGGTTTTAGTTTCTGATCAAAATAATAGTGAGGCTTCATTATTGGATTTAACAGACGGCCAAGGCCCAAACATTGTTTTGGAGTGCTCAGGGACTGCAGGAGGCGTAAATCAAGGTTTAGAGTTATGCAGAAGAGGCGGCCAATATGTGCAAATAGGCACTCGGAGCACACCCATAACTGTTGATTTTATGAAAATTGCTTATAAGGAAATTAAAGTTATTGGGAGTATTGGACACACGAAACTTGATTGGGATTCGTATTGTTCAAGATGGAAAAGTCGATTTTTCACGTCTGATTGATCATTTTTATTACCTAGAGCAGTGGGAAGAGGCCTTTCAAGCTTTTAAAAACAAAGAGCAGACCAAGGTACTCTTTAAGCTATAAGTTGGTCCTTAGTAGATTTCTAACCATATCTTTTCTATAAAAATACTAATTCATAGGAGGAATAGTTATGCAGCGTCATGGAGGTTATATGTTAGTTGATACACTTATTAGACATGGAGTAACTCATGTTTTTGGAATGCCAGGGGGACAGGCAAATGCATTTTATGATGCATTATATCAACGTAAAGAAGATATCACTCATATTTTGATTAGAGATGAAACTACAGCAGGTTTAGCAGCAGATTCATTTTCGCGAGTAACAGGTCGAATTGGTGTTTGTGATGCTACTGTAGGCCCAGGAGCTACTAAATTCCCTTCCGGACTAATGGAAGCTTTTAATAGTTCAGTACCTATTCTAGTACTTGTAAGTGATCACCCACAAAATTCTGTTCTATTGCAACAATATGGACGTATTAGCCAAGGTGGAAATCAACTTGAAATGTTAAAGCCTTTTGCTAAAGAGACATTTAATGTTCCAAGTATTGAAATGCTTTCTAAAGTAGTAGGTGCTGCTATTCATACGGCAGTTTCAGGTCGTCCTGGCCCAGTTGTTGTTCAGATACCTCAAAATGTTTTCCAAGCGACAACAGATTTGGAACCGCTATCAGGAACTAGTAATCACCCTAAATTCAGATGTTCTGCACCTGAATCTGAAATTGCTAAAGCAGTACATCTCCTTACAGCTGCTAAGAAGCCTATTATTCTTGCAGGCGGAGGTCTTCAACTTTCTCAAGCTTATGATGAGATTGCCCAATTATCAGAGAATTATAAGATTCCAGTCGTAACGACATTGACTGGTAAAGGAAGTGTGGCTGAAACTAGTGACTTATGCCTTGGAGTACTGGGTGAGCTAGGAAGTCCATGTGCAAAAGTAGTTGCTGACCAAGCAGATGTAATTCTTGCAATTGGATATAAGCATTCTCAAAATAGCTCTTATCGTTGGACTTGGCCAAGAGCAGATCAGGAATTAATTCATATCGATGTGGATCCTGCTGAATTCGGACGAGTGATTAACGCAGATGTTGCATTATGGGGAGATGCACGCGAAGTCCTAAAACAAATCTTAGTGGAGTTGAAGGGTTCAAACTTCGAAACTTCTAGTGAATGGTTAAATGTAGTCAAAGTAGAAAAAGAGAAGTGGTTACTAGCTCGCACTGAGGAGTGCTACAGTAAAAATAATCCTATTTGGCCTCAAGCTGCTGTTCAAGCTATAGTGGACCAATTGGGAGAAAATGATTTTGTTACTTGCGATGCTGGTTTTTCAAGTGGCTGGGCTGGAGGTTTCCTGGAATTAAAAAGACAAGGTCGTCAAATCATTCTTCCACGTGGAGCTGCGGGATTAGGTTCTTCTCTGCCATTTGCTCTTGGAGTAGCTATGGCTCGTCCAGGATCACGTATAATAGCTATTAGCGGTGATGGTGCATTTAGTTACAATGTTGGTGAACTAGCAACTCTTAAACAACTAAATTTACCAATTATCAATGTAGTCTTTAATAATGCAGTTTTATCATGGTCAAAATGGACACAGCAACTTAATTTCGATAGAAATAATCAATCTGTTGAGTTAGGAAGTTACGAGTTTGGAACGATTGCTGAAAGTTATGGAATCGTTGGAGAAAACGTTCGAAACATAGAAGATTTAGGACCAATCTTGAAACGTGAACTTGCAGCAAACCGTCCAAGTGTAATTAATGTGTATACAGATGAATGGCAAGCTCCAACTATGCCTTATCGTGAGGCCATGAAAAAGGCGAAACAAGGACCAGTAACTAGTCAAGCATACTAAACATTTCTTTCATTCAGATGTTGTTATTGTTTTTCCATAATTTTATCTAAAGGAGAGAATTTAGTATGTTAGTACAATCAAAAGTGTTGTTTAACAATATCGGGGGAGAATGGGTAGAAGGTTCTACTACTAAAACACAGCCTGTTTATAACCCTGCAACAGGAGAAATAATCGCAGAAGTACCTCTTTCTGCAAAAGAAGATGTAGACAAAGCCGTACAAGTGGCAAACGAAGCCTTTCAATCATGGTCACAAGTCGCAGTTCCAAAGCGTGCTCGTATTCTATTTAAATATCAGCAATTGTTAGTAGACAACTGGGATGAACTTGCTAGATTAATTACTATTGAAAATGGAAAAAGTTTCAAAGAAGCCCATGGTGAAGTATTACGAGGAATTGAGTGTGTAGAATTTGCATCTGGTGCACCAACATTAATGATGGGAAAACAACTTCCAGATATAGCTACTAATATTGAATCTGGTATGTATCGTTATCCAATCGGAGTGGTAGGCGGTATTACCCCGTTTAACTTTCCAATGATGGTACCATGTTGGATGTTTCCACTTGCAATTGCATGCGGCAACACATTTGTCTTAAAGCCATCAGAGCGTACTCCACTTTTAGCTAATCGTCTTGCGGAGCTATTTAATGAAGCAGGATTACCAAAAGGTGTTTTGAACATCGTTCACGGTGCGCATGATGTAGTAAATGGGTTACTTGAGCATAAACTTGTCAAAGCAATCTCATTCGTAGGCTCACAGCCAGTGGCAGAATACGTGTACAAAAAGGGAACGGAAAATTTGAAGCGTGTTCAAGCATTAGCAGGTGCAAAAAATCACTCCATCGTGTTAAATGATGCGGATCTTGCAGATGCTGCTTCCCAAATTTTTAGTGCAGCATTTGGATCTGCAGGTGAGCGCTGTATGGCTGCCTCTGTTGTAACAGTACAGGAAGAAGTTGCAGATGCACTGATTCAAAGATTAGTAGAAACAGCGAACAACATCGTAATCGGAAACGGATTGGAAGAAACCGTATTCCTAGGGCCAGTGATACGTGATGAACATAAGAAGCGCACGTTGGGCTATATTGAATCAGGCGTTCAAGATGGAGCCCGCCTCATTCGTGACGGAAGGAAAGACGCAGCGGTAAAAGGTGATGGTTATTTTGTTGGACCGACTATTTTTGATCATGTTACACAAGAAATGAAAATCTGGCAGGATGAGATCTTTGCACCAGTATTATCTGTAATACGCGTCAAAACATTAGAAGAGGCTATTGAAATTGCAAACAATTCTAGATTTGCAAACGGTGCTTGTATCTATACGAACGATGCCAGAAGCGTACGTAAGTTTCGTGAAACCATCCACTCTGGTATGTTAGGAGTTAATATTGGAGTACCAGCACCAATGGCGTTTTTCCCATTCTCCGGGTGGAAAGATTCTTTCTACGGTGATCTTCATGCGAATGGTACGGACGGAGTGGAGTTCTATACAAGAAAGAAAATGGTGACGGCAAGATATTAAAACATAAGTGTGTAAATGGTATTTGATTAAGAGACCTTATTATTCTTTTTAGAATTTAAAAGGTCGCTTCAATGATTTTTATTATTGGTATTATGTTGTTATTTTAATAACTAAAGAGTTCAAACGATGTAAGAGACCTGTTTTATTCAATGAAAGTACGTTAATCCCGGTAAAGGGTGGATTATTATATAGGTGAAATTCTAAATCGAAACGTAGAATAGGCCGTTTATTAGGTATTATGATTGGCATGGAACTTGCAAGTTATAAAAGTAGTTAAACTAAAGGGGGAGTAATTATGAGGAAGAGAATACTTACAGCTTTAATGTTAGTATTGGTTTTAATTTTAGGAGCATGTACACAGTCATCAAATGGTTCTGGTAAAAATGAAAGCGGAAACATAAAAGTTGGTGCGGTTCTTCCATTGACAGGACCATCAGCCCTGTATGGACAGCAAACATTAGATGGTGCGAAATTGGCAGCCAAAATGATTAATGATGATGGCGGGATATTAAAAGGACGCAAAATTACCTTAGTAACTGAAGATGATCAATCAAAGCCGGAGTTAGGTGTAACGAAATTTAAGAAATTAATTGAAAGTGACAGAGTTAATGCCATTACTGGAGGGTTAAACAGTTCCGTTAACATGGCAACAAAAGATGTTGCTAAAAATAAATTATTAAATGTTGTTACTGTTTCAAAAGCTCCAGAGATTATGACCGACCGTGATTCATTCCGTTTCCGACTAAATAGTACCAATGATATGGATGGAAAGGCTTTCCACAAGTTTATTGCAGAACAGCTTAAACCTAAAACGGTTGCGGTCATCGCTGAAAACACTGATTATGGTCAAGCTGAATTAAAGGCCTTGAAGAAAAACTGGTCTGGTAGTGGGAAACCCAAAATCGTCGCAACTGAGTTTTTTGACTTTACTGAAACAGATTTTACTAACCCGTTAACAAAGTTAAAGTCAGCCAATGCTGATGCATTATATGTTGTTGGTGCTGGCATTGAAATAAATTCAGCGATTTTCAAACAAGCACATCAGCTTGGTTTTAATAACACGATGAAGTTACTTGCACCCGGTAATATCAATTCAAAAATGGTGGAGTTAGCAGGTGATGTTGCAGAAGGAATCATTTCTGCCGACCTATATCAAAATACCATTGATAATGAGATGAACAAAGAATTTGTAGCCGCATTTGAAAAAGAATACAATCATAAACCGGAAAAAGTGGAAATGTTAGGTTTTGAATCCATCTGGTTTGTGGCAAAAGCAATGGATAAAGCAGGATCGTCCACTGACTATAAGGCTATATCTAAAGCTTTAGAAAGTGAAGATTGGCAGTCACCAAGAGGTGATTTAAAGTTTGAGAACGGCCAAGCTTTAGGAGAAGTTATCCCATTAACTGTTAAGGATGGTAAAGTAGTTCCATATCAACAGTAGATTGATAGACACTAACCAAATAGCTTCTATTGGAGAAGCTATTTGGTTAAAAATTCAATGATTTCCTTGTTTATTTCCATATTGAATAAAGAATGATACTTATATTTAAAAGGAAGAAAGGTGGATATATTTTTGGAAATTATCAATCAATTAGTAGCGAATGGGTTAGTTATTGGATTAACTTATACCTTGTTTGCTTTAGGAGTAACGTTAATTTTCGGAATATTAGGAATGATCAACTTTGCCCATGGTGAATTTTATATGCTTGGGGCATTTGGATCGTATATCCTTCAACAAGAATTAGGATTAAATTATTTCCAGGCAGGAATTGTGACTATCATCATCATTTGCTTGATTGCATGGTTGATTGAAAAATTTACGCTCAGGTCATTACTTGATACCGATCATTTAAACTCATTACTTGCCACCTTTGGTTTAAGTATTGTTTTATTGAACATGGTTGCCATTGCATATGGAACGACTCCGAGGCAAATAAGTAGTCCGTTTAACGGTGTCGTACATATTGGAAATGTTTTTATCACTCAACAAAAAATAGTCATTGTCCTTTTGGGTATTGTGGTCATCGTGTTGCTAAATCTCTTTATCAAGCACAGTCATTTAGGGAAGCTCATGCGGGCCGTATCACAGAATAGAATGGGGGCCATGGTCTCAGGGATCTCAATTAAACGAATCTATTCCTTTACCTTCATCTTTGGGGTTTTATTAGCCACACTTGCTGGAATCCTCATCGGACCAACCACCTATGTAACACCCACAATGGGTACGAGTGTTATGTTAAAAGGTTTTGTCATCGTTATTTTGGGTGGGTTAGGTAGTGTTCCTGGGGCAATTATCGGCGGAATGTTACTTGGATTCGTTGAAACAGGGGCATCGTCCTTAGTGGGGAACTCTTGGAAGGATATTATTGGTTATGTAATCTTGATTCTCGTATTATTAATTCGTCCTCAGGGAATCTTTGGATTTCAAAGGAGGTCACAATAATGAAAAAGAAGCTGCCTTTCATCCTAATATTACTAATTTTAATTTCTCTCCCATTTATTTTTAATAATCCTTATTACTTAAATATTATCATCACATTTGGGGTTTTCTCGATCTTTGCTTTAAGCCTAAACTTTATTGTCGGTTACATTGGTGAAATATCATTTGGTCATGCTGCGTTTTTTGGCTTAGGTGCATACTTTACGACCTTAATAAATCAAAGCTTAGAATTTCCGTATTTTATTAGTTTACTCCTTGCCTTAGTATTAACCGGCTTTGTTGGAATGTGTGTCGGATTTTTATCACTTCGTCTCCAAGGTGTTCACTTTGCCATCATTACGCTGGCATTCGCAGAAGTGTTTCGCCTAATCATTCTTAATCTGACAGATATTACCCGAGGCGCCATGGGGCTAAGTGTTTCTTCTCCAATAATACCCTTTACGCAAACTTCTCTTACTGATCCAATGATTTATTACTACTTTGTTTGTCTATTGTTAGTAGGAGTCATCTATTTTATTAAATTCACATTAAGGACACCTTTTGGGAGAGGAATTTTAGCCATAAAAGAAGGAAGTCTGTTAGCAAGTTCAATTGGAATTCATGTTTCTAAATATAAAATTATTGCTTTTACGATTTCAGCCATTATTGCGGGGTTGGCTGGGGCATTGTACGCACCTTTTGTTGGAATTATTACCCCTGATCTTTTATCCGTCCATTATACAACTGAAGCTTTATTAATGGTAATTGTCGGTGGAAAAGGATTCTTGCTAGGACCATTGTTTGGTGCCTTTATCTTCACAGTTATTCCAGAATTCTTGTGGATGTCCCCGGAAGTCCAACTACTTGTATTCGGTATCATATTAGTTTTATCGATTAAGTTTATGCCTAAGGGGATTGCCAATCTGATTAAAGTGATTAGTACAAAAATGCAAAAGGATAAAGAGCCTAAACAACATTTAAAAAGTAGCATGGAGAAAGAAAAGGAGGTGTCATAATTTGACTTTATTATCAGTTTCCAATTTAAGTAAACGGTTCGGAGGTTTAAGTGCGAATTCAAATATATCATTTACAGTTGAGGAGCAAAGCATAGTTGGTATAATTGGTCCCAATGGTGCTGGAAAAACGACTTGTTTTAATCTGATAAGTGGCTTTTTACCACCATCAGAGGGAGAAGTAATTTTCAACGGTACCAATATAACTAAATTGAATGCCCATCAGACTGCATCATTAGGAATGGTTCGAACTTTTCAGCATACAAGCGTGTTTTCAGAACTTTCTGTGTTAGATAACATTCTGACGGGGCAGCATTTGGAAGTGAAGGGATTATTAAAATACGCCTTTACTAATCGGAAAAAGTACATCGAAGAGGAAAATAAGAGTAAACAAAGAGCAATTGAAATATTAAAGCTAATGGAATTAGAAGATAAGCAAGAAAAACAAGCGAAAAGTCTTCCGTATGGTGAACAAAGAAAGCTAGAAATTGCGATTGCCCTAGCTGCTAATCCAAAATTATTACTATTGGATGAGCCAGCAGCAGGCATGAATGAAACGGAGTCCGCTAAACTAGTTCAAATTATTAAAAAACTAAAAACAAAAGGCCTTACAGTTTTAATTGTGGAACATGATATGAAGGTTGTAATGAATCTTTGTGATTATATTGTTGTTCTAGATCAGGGTGCAAAATTAGCGGAAGGCACTCCAAAGGAGATTAGTAATAATTCTAAGGTAATCGAGGTTTATCTTGGTACTCCTGATGAGGATCACCACACAAAAGAGGAAGGAAGTGTGGAATTTGCTTAAGTTAAAGGACGTTCATGTTTCATATGGTCCTATTAAAGCGGTTAAAGGAATATCTCTCCATATTAATGAAGGAGAAATGATTGCCTTAATTGGTGCAAATGGAGCGGGCAAGAGTACAACACTTAAGGCAATTGCAGGGATTGAACCAATAGAATCGGGTGAAATAAATTATTATGGAGAAAATATTTCAAATTCTCCATATTATAAGACCAACAATCTTGGGATTACGCTTGTCCCAGAAGGACGACAATTGTTCCCTGATATGACAGTAAAAGAAAATCTTGAAATGGGATACAAGAAATCGAAAAAAGGTGCAAGTTTGCGAGAGTTACTGGAAAAGGTCTATGAATATTTTCCAGATGTGTACATGAAAAGGAATGAACTTGCCAGCAGTTTAAGCGGTGGACAGCAGCAAATGGTAGCCATTGGGAGAGGAATCATGTCAGAGCCTAAGCTCTTGATGTTTGATGAGCCCTCATTAGGTTTAAGTCCTGTGTTAGTACAAAATGTAGTCAGTATTATTCGGACCTTGCATGAGAAAGGCCATAGTATATTGCTAGTAGAACAAAATGCGAACTTGGCCTTAAAAATGGCAGATAGAGGCTATGTTTTAGAGATGGGAAGAATAGTCCTTGAAGACAAGGCTAGTTCTTTATTAAAGAATGAGGAAATTAAAGCTGCATATTTGGGACTCTAATAATCTAATGTGTCATTGCATATTATTTTAAGGGTAAAAAACTAGATTCCAAGAATAAGGATGGAGTGATTACTATGCATTTGCGTCTGACAGACGAACAGAAAATGGTGCAAAAAACAATTAGAAGATTTGTAGAAAAAGAATTAATACCACTAGAAAACGATGTTCTTAGAAATGAACGCGAAGGCAAACCAAGTCTACCGCCAGGGAAATTGAAAGAGCTGCAATTAAAGGCTAAAGAAGCTGGGTTCTGGGGAATTAATACTCCAGAGCAATATGGCGGTGCCGATTTAGGTCAGATGATGATGGCAATTGTATTAATGGAAGTTTCCAAAACATTCGTTCCTTTTTCTTTCGGCGGTTCTGCTGATAATATCCTTTACTATGCGAATGAAGAACAAAAGAAGAAATATCTCATTC
Source organism: Bacillus sp. AFS031507 (assembly GCF_002584635.1). Lineage (NCBI taxonomy): Bacteria > Bacillati > Bacillota > Bacilli > Caryophanales > Bacillaceae > Bacillus > Bacillus sp. AFS031507. The sequence goes on along the minus strand of NZ_NUOW01000042.1, from coordinate 29,204 downwards.
CAACTATCAATGGTGATAAGAAGTCCTGCTTTGCGATGACCGAACCTGGCGCAGGCTCAGATACACAGAATATCAAAATGACGGCCGTTAAAGATGGTAGTGAATGGGTCCTTAATGGTGAAAAGACTTTTATTACAGGCGGAAATGAAGCAGATTTCGTAATGGCAATTGCCATTACTGATAAACAAAAGCATCAGGAGACTCGTGGACGTGAAGGCGTAACCTGCTTTATTGTTGACCGTGAAATGGGCTGGAAATCTGAGTATATACATACTATGGGTGAATGGGGTCCAGCTGGTTTGGTTTTTGATAATGTTCGTGTTCCGGAGGAAAATATCCTCGGTGAACTTCACAAAGGCTATAACCTTGGATTAGAATGGATTGGTTTTGCAAGATGGATCGTGGGTGCAAGGGCTGTCGGTGCTGCAGAACGTTTATTACAAATGGCGATTGATTATTCCAAGGAACGGATTACCTTTGGCAAGCCAATAGCTGAGCGCCAAGCAATCCAATGGCAAATTGCAGATTCTGCAGTTGAAATTGAAGCGGCCCGCTGGCTTGTATTAAATGCGGCATTTACGCTTGATCAAGGTGAAGACAACCGACATTTGGCTTCTATGGCTAAATTATATGGCGCCAATATGGGTAACAGAGTCGTTGACCGCGTGCTGCAAATTCATGGCGGCATGGGTTATACAAGAGAATTGCCGATTGAACGCTGGTACCGTGAAGCTAGACTTTGGAGAATTTACGATGGAACAGATGAAATTCAGCGGATGATCATTTCTCGTAACCTTCTTAAAGGGCATGTGAAAGTTGGTCAATACGTTTAAAAGCTTTTTGAAAGCGTTGTCTAATTAGAAATATTTATTTTGGGAGGAAGAGAAATGGCAGGAAGATTTGCTGGAAGAGTTGCATTTGTAACTGGAGGCAGCCGTGGTATTGGAAAGGGGATTGTTGAGCTTTTTGCAAGCGAAGGTGCAAAGGTAGCCATCATCGATTTAAACGAAGAGGCATTAAGTGAAACAGCAAATGAATTAAGAGAAAAGGGCTATGAAGTTTATACCAAAGTTGCCAACGTTGTGGATTCTGAGCAGGTGGAGGCAGCTGCCAAAGAGGTACATGATACCTTCGGATCAATTGATATCCTTGTCAATAATGCCGGTGTGATTCGTGATAATCTGTTGTTTAAAATGACAGATTCTGATTGGCAAACCGTAATGGATGTCCATCTGAAAGGTTCTTTCAATGCTGCACGCGCTGCGCAAAAATATATGGTCGAGCAAAAATACGGACGTATTATTAATATATCTTCCACTTCGGCTCTCGGAAATCGCGGCCAAGCCAATTACGCTGCTGCCAAAGCAGGTCTTCAAGGCTTTACCAAAACATTGGCAATTGAGCTTGGAAGATATGGAATTACCGCCAACTCTGTAGCCCCTGGATTTATCGAAACCGATATGACAAAAGAAACTGCTGCAAGAATAGGTATTTCTTTTGAACAATTAATTCAAGCAAGTGTTTCAAATATTCCAGTGGGCAGAAGTGGCAAGCCTGAGGATATTGCTAATGCTGTTGCCTTCTTTGCAGATGAAAAATCATCGTTCGTAAGTGGGCAAGTCATCTATGTAGCCGGCGGACCAAAATGTTAATTAGGTGAGGTGGAGATGAATTGTTTAAAGATCAAATTGGCAAACAGTCTAACAAGGTAAAAAATGTTGTTGAAAGGGGAGCCGTAAAGAAATTTGCGGAATCCATTGGCGACCTTCATCCCATTTATTTTGATGAGGAAGTTGGCGCAAAGTCTAGATATGGAAAGAATATTGCCCCGCCAACTTTTCCAAGGGTTTTTGATTACGGTGTAATTGAAGGCTTAAACCTTCCTAACAAAGGATTAATTCACGGTGAACAAACGTTTCATTACGTTCGTCCTTTATTAGTGGGTGAAGAGGTTTATTGTTATTCAAAGGTAAAGAACTACTTTGAGAAAAAAGGTAATTTTGGTGAAATGGGCTTCCTCGTTCTCGAAAGCTATGGCGATGATGCGGCAGGAAATACCATTTTCAGTTCAACCTCAACGGTTGTCATTTCTGAAGCGGTGAGGAAGGTGTTGACCCGATGAGTACACTTACTGAATTAAACATTGGCGAATCGGTTAAAGAAATTCAATTAGAGCCTGTATCAAGGATGAACCTGATTAAATATTCGGGTGCTTCAGGGGATTTTAATCCGATTCATACAATCGACGATGAGGCGAAAAAGGCGGGACTGCCAGGCATTATTGCTCATGGCATGTGGACGATGGGAAATCTGGCAAAGCTGTTTACGGAATACTATGATGAAGGCTTCATCGAAGATTATTCGATCCGTTTTAAAGGCATGGTATTTTTGAATGATGTCGTTACCCTCAAAGCGACTTTGAAGGAAAAGCAGGAAAATAAATTGCGCTTCACTGTACAAGCGGTGAATCAACAAGGCAACGATGTTTTAAAGGGTGAAGTAGTGTATCACCAATACTAACTAGATGATCAGAAATTGAAATTAGAGCCCGGCATTAAAAGGATTTCTTCTTATGCTGGGTTTATTACTATCAATTTTTAAAGGGTGATGATATGTCTGCAAAAATGGTTTTGAGCTATAAGCCGCCAGTTTTCACTTCATTTGAAGAGGAAAGACTGCATTTAAAACAAAAGTTAGCGGCCTCGTTCCGCTTATTTTCTAAATTTGGCTTTGATGAAGGAGTCGCCGGACATATAACTGCACGGGATCCTGAGCGGAAGGATCATTTTTGGGTAAATCCGTTTGGGATGCACTTTAGCCAGATTAGAGCCTCTGACTTAATTCTTTGTAACCATGATGGTGTTGTTGTTGAAGGGAATTATCCCGTTAATCGTGCTGCGTTTGCCATCCATTCACAAGTTCATGCCGCACGTCCTGATGTCATTGCCGCTGCCCATGCTCATTCGGTTTATGGTAAATCATGGTCATCTCTCGGCCGACTCCTTGACCCGATTACTCAAGACGCCTGTGCCTTCTATAATGATCATTCATTATTTGATGATTTTACTGGAGTTGTTTTGGACATTGAAGAAGGCCGTCGGATTGGAAAAGCTCTAGGAGATCGAAAGGCTTGTATTCTTAGAAATCATGGGCTTTTGACAGTCGGAAGATCGGTGGATGAAGCAGCCTGGTGGTTTATTACAATGGAACGTTCCTGCCAGGCGCAATTGCTTGCAGAGGGAGTAGGGTCACCTGTGATTATTGATGATCTAAATGCCGCTTCAACGTATGAAACCGTCGGAACCCATGAAGCAGGCTGGTTCCAATTCCAGCCATTGTGGAATCGGATTGTGAAAGAGCAGCCAGATTTATTGGATTGATTTTGCCCGAAGTTGGTTAGAAGAGTGGAGGGGGAGCTCCTAATGCCCGAAAGTAAGCAAAAAGGAACCCATGGTTATTAAGAGGGTCTCCTAATGCCCGCGGGCAAGAAAAAAGAGTCCTCACGGTAATTAGGAGGGTCTCCTAATGCCCGCGGG
>NZ_NUOW01000042.1:0-25603 GCF_002584635.1 Bacillus sp. AFS031507 | reverse complement strand
CAAGGTAATTAAGAGGGTCTTCTAATGCCCGCGGGTAAGAAAAAAGAGTCCTCAAGGTAATTAAGAGGGTCTCCTAATGCCCGCGGGTAAGAAAAAAAGGACCTAAGGTAATTAAGAGGGTCTCTTAATGCCCGCTAGCAAGAAAAAAGGACCTCAAGGTAATTAAGTGGGGGATTTTATATCTTTTATCCTATCAATCAAACTCAACAAATCCATTTAGAGTAATGCATAATATTTTGGAGGAAGTTTTATGAAAATAGGGGTTGCAGGCACCGGTGCCGTTGGCGGTTATTTTGGCGGACTATTACAAAAGGCCGGACATGAGGTCATTTTTTTGGCAAGAGGTTCAAATCTTGAAAGAATGCATTCAAAAGGTTTATTGATTGAAAGTGAAGTAGATCGATTTACGGTAGATGGAATCTTTACTGATCAATATGAATCATTTTCAGAGATTGACCTGCTTTTATTTTGTGTGAAATCAACAAGCACAACCGAGGTTGCTGCGAAATTTCTTCCGATTTTAAAAGAATCCTCTCTCATTATGACGTTTCAAAATGGGGTAGATAATGAAGAAATTCTTGCTTCCATATTCGGTGAAAAACGAATTCTATCATGTGCCACTTACATTCAGGCAATTGTAACCGAAGACGGTGCCGTTAAACAAATTGGTGTTCCGCCAAGACTGTTGATCGGGGCTTTGGATGAGGAGAAGACTGAACAGGTAAACGAAATTTCAGCTAAATTTAATGCTGCAAACATCGAAACATTTACCTCAAGGAACATTTTAGAAATAAAGTGGAAAAAATTGCTTTGGAATGTCACCTTTAATCCTATAACAGCTCTAATTGAGTCTAAAGTAGGCGCCGTGTTTGAAAATGACGGTATACATTCTACTGCGGTCAAAATTTGTAAAGAGTCCATTGCTGTAGCAAGAGCACTAGGTTTTGAGATCGATGAAGATTTTTACGAAACCATATTTGCTCAAGGTAGCCTGGCGAAAAATCACCATACCTCGATGCTTCAGGATAAGTTAAAAGGGAAAACACCTGAACTTGAATCCATCGCCGGTTATATCGTGAAAAAAGGAAAGGAATTGCAAGTGGAAACACCAGTCCTTGAAACAATCTATCATTTATTAAACTATCAAACAATTAAACAATAAAATTTTAGATTCCATTTGGAGAGGTGAAAGATTTGATTATGGAGCACGAACGTCCCTGGATGGAACAATACCCCGAGACGACGATTCTTTCCTTTCATATCCCAGAAGTTAGTTTGTATTCACTTTTGGAAGATACGACAAGGAAATATAGTGACAAGACCGCTATCATTTACGATGAGGATAGCTTGACGTACAAGCAGTTAAAAGATCAGGTCGACCGACTAGCAGCTGCCTGGAGAAACCTAGGAGTTAAAAAAGGGGATCGGCTTGGTTTAATGGTATCCAACCATCCCTTCTATGTGATTTCCTATTATGCTGCATTGAAGCTAGGAATGATTGTCGTTCAGATTAATCCGCTTTATACCCCAAGAGAACTTCTGGAAATACTTCATGATGCACAAATGAATTATTTAGTTACAGAACCACAGAGTCTTGAAAAAATATCACAACTAAAAAATTCCTATGCTTTTAAAGGATTATTTGTTACAGAACTTTCATCAAAAAAAGATGGCATTTACAGTATTCACGAGTTAATAAACTGCTTCAATCCACTGGTTGATTCATGTTTGATTAATGCCCAACAGGACATTGCCGTCATTCAATATACTGGTGGAACGACAGGGAAAAAGAAAGGGGCCATGCTGACACATTATAATTTAGTGGCGAATGTCCTTCAAAGTAAAGCTTTATATGGTGCAAACATGTTTTTTGGCGAAGAAACCATCTTAACGGCGACGCCCTTATATCATGTGTATGGGATGACAAGCGGGATGAACCTTGCCATTTACATTGGGGCAGCAAATCTGTTAGTCAACAAGTTTGAAATCGAAAAAGTCCTTAAGCTCATTCAAACTCACAGACCAACCTTCTTTCCAGGTGTTCCAAAAATGTACAATGCATTTGTTAATTACCCTGAAATTGATAGGTATGATTTAACCTGTTTTAAAACCTGTTCAAGTGGTTCGGCACCATTGCCAATAGAAGTCTTGAAGAAGTTTGAGGGGTTAACAGGTGCCTCCATTCGCGAAGGCTATGGGCTTTCTGAAACTTCTCCATCGACCCACCGAAATCCGCCGGATGGCTTGATGAAGGTCGGCAGTATTGGTATTCCTCTGCCGAAAACAGACTGCCGGATTGTCGATGATCATGGGGAGAATCTTCCGGAAAAAACTGTTGGGGAACTATTAATAAAAGGTCCCCAGGTGATGTTAGGTTATTGGAATAAGCCTGAAGAAACGAATCTATCCTTACGGGATGGCTGGCTCTATACCGGTGATTTAGCCACAATGGATGAAGATGGATATTTTTATATTGTCGGCCGGAAAAAAGAAATGATTATTGTCGGCGGCTTTAACGTTTACCCGCAGGAGGTCGAAGGTGTGTTATATGAACACCCCGATGTCCTTGAGGCAGCGGTAGTAGGGATACCTGACAGAGAAGCAGGAGAACTTGTTAAAGCCTTTATTGTACCCAAGGAAGGCAAGGGTATAAACATCAATGAGTTAAGGGAGCATTGCTACCAACTCTTAACCCGTTACAAAGTGCCAAAGCAATTTGAGATCATCGAAGCCTTGCCGCGGAATACGGTTGGTAAGGTTTTGAAACGAATCCTTTTAGACGAATCAAAGAAAATGGTTTAACCGATAACTTTAGCTGAACTAGGGGTGCTATCCATGAACTTTGAACTTAACGAAGATATTCTGTTTATGAAATCGAACGTCAGAGATTTTATTCAAACCGAGGTTGAAGCGGTTGCGATGCAAATTGAAGAAGAAAACCATATTCCAGAAAGAATTATCAATCTCTCAAAGGAGTTAGGGCTGTTTGGGTTAAGTATCCCTGAAGAGTATGGCGGCCTTGGGATAGGCATGGTGGGTAAATGTGCTTTGTACGAGGAAATTGGGCAAACACATAATGGCTATACCACATTAATTGGGGCTCATACAGGCATTGGAACCGTAGGAATCGTGGAAATGGGAAATGAACTGCAAAAGAAAAAGTTTCTCCCTGATATGGCAAGCGGAGAAAAACTGGGAGCATTTGCATTGACTGAACCTGATGCTGGTTCAAATGCGGCAAATTTAAAAACTACGGCTGTAAGAAGGGGGGATAAATACATCTTAAATGGCCTGAAGCATTACATTACAAATGCCACTGAGGCAAGTGTATTTACTGTCATGGCTGTTACAGATCCTGAAAAAGGGGCTAAAGGCATTACCTCGTTTATTGTGGAAAAAGATTTCCCTGGGTTTCAGGTCGGAGCAGTGGAAAAAAAGATGGGTTTAAGAGGTTCACATTCAGCGGAATTAATTTTTGAAGATTGCGAAGTTCCAGTGGAAAATGTACTGGGCTCAGAAGGACAGGGATATGTAAATGCTCTCAAAATTTTAGCAAATGGCCGAGCAGGTCTTGCTTCACGAAATCTCGGATCCTGTCAAAAACTATTAGAAATGTCGACCAGATATGCTAAAGAACGAATCCAATTTGGTAAACCAATCATCAAGAATCAGGCAGTCAGCCACATGCTTGCGGAAATGGCGGTTGAAATTGAAGCGCTCCGTTCCTTTACCTACCGTGTGGCTTGGATGGTTGATTCAGGAATGAAGGTTATCAAAGAAGCGGCTATGCTGAAGCTTTATGGTTCAGAGGTGTATAACCGTGTGGCAGATAAAGCTGTGCAAATTCATGGGGGTTTGGGTTATATCGCCGACTATCCTGTTGAACGCTACTATCGTGATGCCAGGATTACCAGAATCTATGAGGGCACATCTGAAATCCAGAAAAATATCATTGCAGCACAATTAGAAAAAGAATATAGCTAAATTAATTTATCTAGGAGGGATTTCATAGTGGAAGAGATTGTTATTTTAAGTGCCGTTCGTACACCTGTCGGAAGGTATGGCGGCGCATTAAAAAGCCTTAATTCCGGACAGCTCGCTTCAATTGCCATTAAAGAGGCTATAAACAGGGCTGGTATTTCAGCGGATCAAGTCGATGAAGTCATCTTGGGAGAAGTAAGACAGACTACCGAATCTTCGAATGTGGCCAGAGTGGCAGCGTTGAGGGCAGGGGTTTCTGAAAGTGCAGCTGCGTTTACGATTAACCGCTTATGTGCATCCGGTATGCAGGCTATTTGTTCAGGTGCTCAGCAAATTGCTTTCGGGCAAGCAGAAATCGTTGTTGCCGGTGGAACAGAGAGCTTGAGCAATGCCCCTATTTATCTAAGAAACTCCCGCTTTGGCGGAGACCAAGCGAAGTTGGTTGATTCGAACACAGAAGCTGGTCAACAGCCTGTTGAAATCTATGGTAATGACCTTGGAATGGGGATAACAGCAGAAAATGTAGCGGAGAGATTTTCGATTTCACGAGAAGACCAGGATGCTTTTTCGCTTGAAAGTCAATTAAGGGCTGCTGCTGCGATAAAAAATAACCACTTCCAGGATGAAATCGTTCCGGTTGTGATAAACAGCAAAAAAAGTTCCTTTACCTTTACGGTTGATGAACATCCAAGACCTGAAATAACTTTTGCAGCGCTGAGCAAACTTCGGCCTGCATTTAAAGAAAATGGCACCGTTACGGCTGGCAATGCCTGCGGCAGGAATGATGGTGCAGCTGCATTAGTGCTCACATCTGCCAATAATGCTGAAAAATTGGGATTGAAACCGCTTGCTAAAATTGTTGATTGGACGGCGGTAGGGGTTTCTCCAGAAGTCATGGGAATTGGCCCTGTACCAGCGGTTAAGAAGCTTTTGGAAAGAACAAACTTTACTCTGGAAGATATCGATTTAATTGAGTTGAATGAAGCATTCGCTTCGCAGTCATTAGCTGTTATTCGCGAATTACAATTAGATATAGCGAAAGTAAACGTAAATGGAGGAGCTATTGCGCTTGGTCATCCACTTGGAGCAACGGGAGCAAAGATTAGTACGACCTTAATTCACGAACTAATACGCCGTGGTAAAAAGAGAGGAATCGCTACTCTTTGCGTCGGTGGCGGCCAAGGAATGGCATTGATGGTCGAGGTCCTATAGAAAGGAATATGGAATTGAACAAAGCCAAAACATCATCAACTTTTATTGATTATATGGGGTTTACTAGCACAATGACTGATAAGTTTGAACTAGATTTATCCTTGCAGCAGCATTTACTCCAGGACGATGGTACGATTCATCCTGGTGTTTTTTCAACCATGATTGATATTTCTATGGGTGCTACCATCTCTGTGGAAACAAAATCGTTTGCTACTACGATTAATCTAAATCTATCATTTTTCGACCTTTCGCCGAGAGAACATTATCAGGCGGAAACGAAAATATTGAATCAAGAGGGTAAATATGTAACTGCAGAGGGAATGATCTTTTCACAAGACGGAGTTCTAATTGCTAAGGGGATTGGAACCTTTAAAGCAACTCCTATTAAAAAGGGGTAGAGAAGGGGGGAATATGTTGAAGGTGATGGAAAAAGAAATGTTTAAAGGAATTAATAAAAACCCTTTTTTTAATCATATCGGATTTGAAATCGTAAGCGGACATGAAGATGAACTATCACTAAAGCTGGAAGTAAAGAAAGAACTATTAAACACAAATAATTCTCTTCATGGAGGAGTTCATGCCTCCATGCTTGATATGGTCCAAACCATTCATCTGCGCAAAATATATCATACTTCTGTATCAGCAGTGAATTTGGATGTACATTATTTTGCCCCAACAAACACTGGAGATCTCTTTGCTCGGGCAAAGGTACTCCAACAGGGATATAAATTAGCGACGATTGAATCAGAAATATTAGATGAAAATCATCAGCTTATTGCAAAAGGAACAGGTGTCTATAAGATACTTAGACAATCGGAATAAAAATTTTTCCTAAAAAATACTAGATTAATATAAGATTTTTTGTATCCATTCATCAAAAATAGTGATAGTAGGTTCAAGAAATATGTTTCTACTATATCAATGAAAAAATTGTCGAAAAGGGTGCTGAATGTAAATGCTACAGGCACGTTCTTAATGTCACAGGCAGTTGGAAAAGTGATGCTGGAACAAAAATCAGGAAAAATTATCAATATTGCCTCTGTAGCAGGTCTGCAAGGAAGCAATCCTAAATATATGAATGCGATTGGCTATAACGCGAGTAAAGGCGCTGTGGTAACTTTTACTAAGGATTTAGCAGTGAAATGGGGACCACATGGTATTTATGTTAATGCCATTGCTCCAGGATTTTTTCCAACGAAAATGTCTAATGGTTTACTGGATAAAGGCGGAGAAGCCATTCTTGAAGGCACACCATTACGAAAATTTGGTTCAGATTCCGATATAAAAGGAGTTGCACTTTTCTTAGCGGCACCAGCTTCTAATTTTGTAACTGGGGATATATTAGTTGTTGATGGCGGCGCACATGCGATGTAAGAAAAAATACAGATAATACAAGACTCCTAGAAAATATACAAAAGCTTTTAAATAAAAATAGAGGTGAAAATAATAGATGAAAAGAGATGCAGTAATCGTTTCTGCCGTACGTACAGCGATTGGCAGGCAAGGAGGGGCCCTAGCGAGTGTCCCTGCTCACGTAATAGGTGCAGAGGTTATCAAAGAGGCATTAAATAGAGCGAAACTCAAACCTGAAATGGTCGATGATGTTATTTTTGGTAATGTGTTGTCAGGCGGCGGAAATATTGCAAGATTATCAGCATTGCAAACAGGGTTATCGATTGACTTACCCGGTTTAACAGTAGATCGGCAATGTGGTTCTGGCATTAATGCCGTCAATCTTGCAGCCCAGGCGATTCGGGCAGGTGATGGTGACATCTATATAGCTGGTGGAACTGAAAGTATGAGCCGTGCTCCCTATTTGATGGCCCGTCCAGAAAAACCATTTCATGCTGAACCGCCAAGATTTATTAAATTACAGGTTTCTACAGAAGAAGCAGGAAATCCACCGATGGGTATAACCGCCGAAAACCTAGCAGAAAAATATCAGATTACGAGAGAAGAGCAAGACGAATTTTCGCTTCAAAGCCAGAGACGTATGGCGGTAGCGATGAAAGAAGGCCGATTTGACGAACAAATTGTGCCGATAACGATTCCGGTAAAAAAGGGAGAGCCAGTTATTTTTAATACCGACGAGCACCCTAGACCGCAAACAACCATCGAAGGATTGACAAAACTTCAGCCGGCATTTCTTAAAGGTGGAACGGTGACAGCTGGAAGCAGTTCAGGATTAAATGATGCAGCCTCTGCTCTGGTCATAATGTCAAGAGAAAAAGCTGAGGAATTAAATCTAACTCCATTAGCAGTTATTCGTGACTATGCTGTTGCGGGTGTTGACCCTAACATTATGGGAATAGGTCCCGTTCCTGCAGTCCGAAAGGTACTAGAAAAATCTGGTCTACACCTAGATGCGATTGACCTGATCGAAATCAACGAAGCTTTTGCAGCTCAAGTTTTAGCTTGTAATCGCGAGCTTGAAATGGATTTGGAAAAAGTAAACGTTAACGGTGGGGCTATTGCTCATGGTCATCCGCTTGGGGCCACTGGTGCAATCCTGATCACGAAAGCAGTATATGAATTAGAACGCTCCGAAGGAAGATATGCTTTGATTACCGCTTGTATCGGCGGTGGTCAAGGAATCGCCACTATCATCGAGCGTGAATAATATCAAAACAGAGATTCATAGGAATAGGAGGCAACTACTGCCTCCCCTTCCTTCCTTTGTTTCCTTCCTAGAGGATGCTCGAGGAGCTTGGTACATGAAAGCGGGAATTTCCTATGAGGAAATGCGAAGAAAGAAAATAGGGACCGTGATCCTTAAGCTAGATATTATGTTTCTGAAAGAAGCTAGACTAGGAGATACTCTTATAATTATCACTCATCCCAAAAAACTAGGTACTAAGAGTTTTGTATTCGAACAAAAAATTTATAATCAATTAGAAGAACTTATTACAGAAGCAACTGTAACCTCAGTGATGTTTGATACGAATTTAAGAAAGAGTATACCTGTGGTGAATGAAATTGCGCAGAATTTTTCAATTTTAGACTAATGCTGGTAGGGTACAAACGATAATATAAAAAAAGGTGTGAGATATAGTGAAAAAGAAATTGTATTTTAATGGTGAATGGCATGAATCTGAAAAATATATAGATTTACATTCTCCCTATTCAGAAGAGAAAATTGCTGAGATTCCTCAAGCCTCTAAAGAGCAAGTAGCTTCCGCCATTGATGCTGCTTATAAGAATCGAGAAGTAATGGCAAGTCTTACAGCTTATGAAAAGGCTGAAATATTAGAAAAACTAGTCAGTTTGTTACTTGAAAATAGATTAAAGGCAGCTGAAATTATCTCCTTAGAAGCAGCAAAGCCAATAAAGTTCGCATTAGGTGAAATAGATCGTACGATTGAAACCTATAAATTCTCGGCAGAAGAAGCAAAACGTTTAACTGGAGAAATGATTCCTATGGATGCTGCGAAAAACGGAGCAAATCGCTTCGGTTACACGATAGAGCAACCAATTGGTGTAATTGGAGCCATTACACCATTTAACTTCCCGCAAAACTTAGTAGCACATAAAGTGGGACCTGCGATTGCAGCCGGAAATACAATCGTTCTTAAGCCTGCATCGCAAACGCCTCTTTCAGCATTGTTTTTAGCTGAATTAATTGATCAAACAGCTTTACCTAAAGGCGCATTTAACGTTATTACAGGTAGTGGTAGAACCGTTGGTGATTCATTGGTTACAAGTGAAAAAGTAAAAATGATTACATTCACTGGCAGCCCTGCTGTTGGGATTGGTATTCGCAACAAAGCTGGCTTGAAAAAAGTCGCTCTTGAACTAGGATCGAACGCTGGTTTAATTATCGACAAAAATGTTGATTTATCCCAAATCGTTCCTAAATGTGTTAATGGGGCTTTTTCAAACCAAGGTCAGGTTTGTATTTCATTACAACGCACCTATGTAATGGATGAATTATTCGATGAATTTATTGAACAATTTACAAATGCTACTAAGAAGTTAGTCATTGGAAGCCCACTTGCAGAAACAACGGATATTTCTGCAATGATCAATCCCGATGAACAAGAACGAGCACTTAGCTGGGTACAAGAAGCGGTGGAGAACGGTGCTGAAATCGTAACAGGTGGCAATATTAAAAATGGAGTCTTCATGCCAACCATTTTAAAGAATGTAGACTCCACTCTAAAGGTATCTTGCCAGGAAGTTTTTGCACCAATTGTAGTTGTGAACAATATTTCTTCTGTAGAAGAAGGAATTGCAGCAATTAATGATTCAAATTATGGCCTACAAGCAGGGATTTTCACAAATGACATTCAAACAGCATTCAGAGCTTCTAAAGAGTTTGAAGTAGGCGGTGTCATGATTAACGATATTCCAACTTACCGTGTAGACCAAATGCCATATGGTGGCGTAAAAGAAAGCGGCACGGGTAAAGAAGGTTTGAAATATGCAATCCTTGAAATGACTGAAACGAAACTTGTCGTTTGGAATCAATTATAAACATAAATAATAGATTGAATTATTATAATAATGTGTTTATAAACTCACAGATTACCTATATTAGTTATTTTCAAACGCCAGGTATCTCCAGATACTGTCATCAGTTTAAAAAGATACCTGGTGTTTTTTTATGAATAAAAAGTAATTTGTTCTGATTAACAACCTACTATACTGAAACTTTCTCCTCACACATTAGCTGCATCATCCATAATCGATAAAGAAATGGCGAAGAAATAGCCCAAGAATAGTTTGCACTAAAGAAGTGTATTTTACAGATAAAACAAAAAATCAAACATTACAACTTTTTAAAAAGGATCTAAATAATAATCAAACTACTCAATTAACTAATGACCTTAATCATGTTGATTTTTTAGAATTGGATGAGAAGAACCAACTTCTTTTTATGAGGGTATTGTTAGGTGATAATGACCGTAACTTTCAAATGGCAATATATGATTTAAGGAACAAAAAAATAAAACTGTGGAATAATCAGGATAAAGACACATCAGTATTTATGATGGATTATAATTCAAAGAAGAAACAATTGCTTTTAGTAACGAATTCGGTAAAAAAAGAGTATGAAAAAATTGAACAAGCTAACAAGAAAGGAATTCCTCCAGAACCACCAGCTTATACTCTATCTATTTATAATAAAGATGGACAGAAGGTAAAAGGTATAAAAAACATAGAAGTTTTCTTAACAGGTGCATCGTTATCTACAGATGGGAACAACATTTTAATTAGTTACTTTAACAACCCAAAAGAACATACTTTCAGTATCGCAACAATAGATATGAAGAGTAAGAACACTACACTCCTCTTAAAAGACCCAACTGTAAGTATGCGGCAACCTGAATATAACAAAGATAAGAGTGGATTTTATTTTTTAGCAGACAAGAATAAACAAATAAATATAAATGACGAGAATGTTAATGAAGTAACTCTAAACTTCTACGAAATAAAAAATAAAATAATATCTAAAACATGGTTTTGTAAGAATGGGGAAGTTGTAAATTTCTATGTAGAGAAGTGAACTTTGAGAAGTTATTGACCTAACTGGGTGCTATAGTTGAGGAAGGGATCATCATTTGATGGTCTTTTTTTTTATTTCACAAATAAGTCACAAGTAATTTGTCAATTTTTGTCTAATACACCTAATATCAAATAATTAGGTGAGGCGATGATCTTGCTTTGGTGGTTAAGGGAGTTTTGGGATAGGTTTTGGTATTTTCGTAGAGGGAAGATTAGATATCATGTATGGGATTACGGAGATACATATAATGCATCAGCTTCGGACGGAAGAATGACTGTTTATGACGAAAAAAGCAATGATACCAACCCACGCACTATACAAAAAATTGACTCTAGATCGACTTGTTACAGTATATCAACTCCCATCATTTTTAATGGCTAGAATTGAGAATTTAGAGAATACTACTAATGAGGTGATTATGATGGCTCATTCTTTCGGAAAAACTGACACTGATTTCGAACCAAAATTTAATCAACTTGTACAAGAACTAAAAGAAAAATTAATAGTTGAATTTCACAGAGTTTGTGAGTCTTTTCCTCCTGAAACAACTAAAGAAGATTGGATTATCACTAGAAAGGAACAACTAATTGAAGGTTGGAATGAGGAGCAGTCATAGTGTCTGCTCTTTTTTGTAATGAAATAACTATTTTATTCAAAATGAAAGCCACTCCTAAAATTGAAGGAGTGGTCACCAAGGTCTCTTGCTCAGGGTCAAGGTTTAGTTGCCTGCTACATTGCTTGATAGAAATAAGTTCGTCAGAGCCCAGAGTATTTCTATGGCAGCGATAGGAAGTTTCACACGAATGCGAATATCTAACTCCATCGGGACGTCAAGAGGCTTAGATTAAAGTCTACTCGATGCCCCTTGGTAGGACAATTTCCCTTCAACCTCTTCGACTCTCATAACACACTACAGGCAACCATATTATACCATAAGTTTGGTACATTTTGTCCAAGTACACCAGAGGCTCCAAAAGAGATGGCTTTGTTTAAGCTACAAACAGCATTAATAAGTGAGCTAAAAGAAAGGGAGCTAGTTTTTAAAGGAGATGGATTTGCTTTATATAGGGACAAATAGGTGAGAGCCAATCTTGATAAGTTTTGTTGAAAATCCTTCTTGAACTAACGTAAGCAGGTTAGGTGAATAAAGATAGAGGCTAGGGAACAATACATATAATTGTATTACATTAGTATTTCTTCTTATGATACACCCTATCTTTGCAGGAGAAGAGATTGAATAGCCCTGGCATTATGAAAATTAATTCTTTACTGATCGTTCTCAATATGTTATATTGTTAACAGGAGGGAAATGAAATGGCAAGAAGCAAAGAGTACGAAGAGTCCGAGGTTTTAGATAAAGCGATGAGGCTCTTTTGGGAACAGGGTTACGAAAAGACATCCATGACCGATCTGGTCGAGCATATGGGAATCCATCGCAGAAGCATGTATGACACATTTGGCGACAAACATACGTTGTTTCTGAACGTTATGGATCGCTATAGCGATAAACTCAGCGCCGATCTTGCTAACGGAGTTAAACTCTCCAAGACTGCAACGGAAGCTCTTCAGTTTATTTTTGAATTCATGATTCGTTTAAATGTAGATGAGGACTTGCCTTCCGGCTGCTTAATGGTGAATTCGGCAGTGGAATTAGCAGCTCGTGATGTCGATGTCGATACAAAGTCTACTCAATCATTTATATCAGCAGAGCAGGCACTCAAGGAAATTATTCTTTGGGGACAGAGGGACGGTGAATTCACCTCTGATTACGATGCCGAGGAATTGGCGGAATATCTGCATAATGCATTGGTTGGAATAAGGGTAATGGCAAGAACCTCGGTTACTATAGAAAAACTTCAACGCATAACCAACTTGTCAATTAAGTTTTTAGAAAAATGATTGGTTTATTATTTTTTTTAACATTATTAGAACGTTCATTCTCAAATGATTGAGTCTCTTTGTATCTAAAGCTATTTCTCACTAACCTCTTGTGCATTATTTAGAATGATCGTTCTTGTTTGGACGTCAAAGAACGCAACTTCTAATCTCTTGCGGATATTTTTTACAAAACATCATTTAGATATAATGGATAAATTTGGGTGATTATATTAAAGATTCAAATTATTAACTTTAAAAAGCTATAAGTTATTGATCGATCGCCGTCAAGTTTTGCCATCAAAACGGTGGTTCAGGTCTGAATAAATAAAAAGGGAGAAATGAAAACAATGAGTAAAGTATGGTTTATTACAGGAACTTCGTCAGGATTCGGACGGCAATTTGTGCAGCAGCTACTTCAAGCCGGCGACAAAGTGGTCGCTACGGCACGCAAACTTGAAGCTATTCAGGATTTTAAAGAACTGGCACCGGATCGTGTTCACCTCGTTGCTTTGGACGTGACAAACAAGGCGACAATTCAATCCGCCGTTCAAGAAGCCGTTGACGTTTTCGGGAAAATCGATATTGTCGTGAATAATGCCGGATACGGTCTGTTCGGTATGCTGGAGGAGTATACGGATGAACAAATCCGGAAGCAGTTCGACGTCAACGTTTTCGGTGTACTAGATGTCATCCGAGCAACACTCCCCGTCTTTAAACGTCAAGGATCGGGCCATTACGTTAATTTTTCATCCTTCTTCGGAACTTGGTCCATGCCTCCGTACAGCATATACGCTGCATCCAAGTTTGCAGTTGAAGGCTTCTCCGAAGCGTTCGCGCAAGAGTTCGCAAGCTTCGGGATCAAGACGACGATCGTGGAGCCTTCCGTGTTCGCAACAGAGTTTTTCGGCGAATCGATGCAGCTTACCGAGAAGAAACAAGAATATGCTTCGCATTATGAAGCATACGAGAAAGGTATGTCGAACATCAAGATCGGTGACCCGGCAAAAGCAGTGGAACTGATCATTTCCGTTATAAAAAGCGACAATTCGCCGCTTCGTTTGGCAGTTGGATCTCAAGCTGCATATACGATTCGAGAAGCTTATACCAAACGGCTTGAAGAAGTCAACACATGGTGGGAGCGTTCGGCTGAAGCCTAATTGTACTGCACCCCAAGAGTTAGAGCTGAATTCTGACTTTTGGGGTGCTTTTTTATGGATAAAAATACTTCCTATAAAATTCCTGTCTGATGCTTCCGCTTAATTGCGTATAAATCCGGGTAGTTTCACTTTTTTCATGACCTAATAAGCTTTGAATAACATCGAGAGGTGCTCCATTATTCAATAAATGGGTTGCATAGCTGGGGCTCAGTTGGTGCAGATGAATATCTTTGTTAATGCCAGCACGGTTGGAAATCCGCTTAATTATGTATCGCATCGTGGCAATGCTCATTCGATGAGGATCGCGTTCCGTGACAAAGATAGCAGGATCCCTGTATACACGACATTTGGTACAAGTATTGTGATCCAACACTATGTTGGAGAAGTTATTGCGAAAGACCATTGTCGCCTGGTCTCGAATTCAGATATTTTTACTCCTCAGGGAAGTACCAAGCTCCAAGTCATCTGGGACCTGAGTGTAAAATCTATTAATGATTCTCAAGTGGAATTCACCAACCTGGTCATTATTCATCCAACTGAAGAATTCTTACGATGAGCGAGTTCTTAAGATGTAATCATCGCAATATCAACGTAGAAGTAACCTATTAGCCGCCGCTTACCTGTTATCGGCAGCACTCTTTTGTCAAAGAATTCGATGCGGCCATCAGTATTTTCTTTTTTCTTGAACGGTACTTTGATCACCAAATGCATTGCGATTTTCTTTCTCACCTTCACGTATTTCGGGGTTACAACTTTCTTGCCACTTTACGCTGGAGCACCTGCGAGGCATTCTGGGCGAGCTTTCCGTTGTGGACGTTCGGTTCAAGCAGCGTTATCGCTATACACGGATTTCGAAATCGGAGGATTTAAGCCCGCCGACCTGCACCTGACGAACGTGAACTGCATGCTGGACCAAGTTCTGGCTTGGAGCGGAGCATTAAAGACGCTTCGTTCTTAATTGCCTGGGGCTGTAGCATGTCATGATGGGATTCATAGAGCATCATTAAAGGGCGCTATTCTGAATAATGAATAGGAATAAGGGTATTTTATTAATGGTAAGATATCACTTACTAAAGTTCTGGCATAAGGTCAAGGAAAAGCTAAGACCAAAACAAGTTAATTGACAATAAGTTCTTTATTGTTTATAGTTATATTGAATTCGAGATATATTATATAAAGATATATCAATTCAAGATTATAAAATGGAGGAATCCTCGTTATGACAATTGCGTTGAAAACAGATTTTTACACTGCACTTAAAGAAAGACGTTCAATTTACGGCATTAATAAAGATGTACAAGTATCGGATGAAAGAATTAAAGAAATTGTAGAATTTGCTGTGAAACATACGCCTTCAGCTTTCAATTCTCAAACGGCACGTCTTGTTGTATTGTCAGGCGCAGCACATAATAAATTATGGGACATTACAACTGAAGCATTAAGAAAAGTGGTTGGGGATGGAGACTTTTCAGCAACTCAACAAAAAATGGATTCCTTTAAAGCAGGATATGGAACCGTATTATTCTTTGAAGATGAAGCTGTTGTTAAATTACTTCAAGAACAATTTGCTCTTTATGCTGATAACTTCCCAATTTGGTCAAATCAAGCATCAGGTATGCACCAATTAGTTGTATGGACAGCATTAGAAGCAGAGGGACTAGGAGCAACTTTGCAACACTATAATCCGCTAATTGATGATGAAGTGAAAAAAGAATGGAATATCCCTGATAATTGGAAACTGATTGCGCAAATGCCATTTGGTAATCCAACAGTTCCAGCAGGTGAAAAAGAATTCCAATCACTTGAAGATCGTGTGAAATTTTACAAGTAATCTAACGCTTATAAAGATCTACTAAATCAGTTTCCATTAGCGGAACTGGTTTTTTTACAATAGATTTTAAAAGTAGGGCAATGGTATAAATTTATCCGAAACAACAGTTAAATACATAGATTTACTTCTAGAAAAAAGTGAATACATTCGAACTGAGCTAAGCTCGAAAGTTTTTGCTATTTTTGCTATTAAGAAAGGAAAAAATTGCAGGGGGTTTGACAGGATTGGTAAGAATTTAGCTGGGAAAGATTTAAGAACGACTGATTTACGAGGATCTTATTAATTGCTGCTGATTTAAGAAATATAGATCTAAGAGGTGTTGATTTTATTAGAACTGATCTACGTGTTGCAAATATAAGTGGGGCAAATCTTTCTACAAGTATGTTTTTAACCCAAATGCAAATTAATTCAGTTAAAGGTAACGATAAAACTATATTACCTTCGCATATACTGATTATGTTCATTGGTTTAATAACATCAGAATTCACGGAACACTTGGATATTTAAGCCCGATTGAATATAAAAAATGACACCTTAAAAAAGTTGTCTAGTTTAGTGTTGACATACCAAAGACGACGGTTTCTTTATGGAGAAATCAGATGGCTTTCACTTAAACTAACAGTCGACTTTTTTTATCTAGATTGCGAATCTGATAATATTGACTTTTGTCAGATTAGAAATGTTAATTTTATAGGGCTTGTCCTTACTTTTTTTTAGGTAATATCCAATCTGACACATGCCTACATTCAACTTCGGTTATTTACTAGCCAGTACAGCCTTAAGGCTGTACTTTTTCTTCAGAAATAAGGCCTTTTTTAGAATCTGCCTACATTCCGTAGGATTAACAGACGTTGAAGTTGTAAGATGGATGGGTGATTCAAAAGAGCTAGTAACCTTACTTAAAGGTCATCCCAATTTGGGCCGACTTTTTTATTATTCCTTAGAATCGTTCATTTCGACCTGGATAGTAAAAGTAAAAAGCTAACGGATACTCTTAGAACTTTTTCGTTTATGTCTAAATCGCTTTTTTATGTCTTCATTTCAAATTTCTTCAAAGTAATAAGCATTTGCGATTTGTAATGTCGTTGGCAATGCAAAAAAAAAATAGAGCATATAAGCTCCCGTTGAGTATCAGCCCCACCTACGCTGAATACCGTGATGGCCACCTTTGCCATCCGACCCAATTACATTATAAATGAAAACGCTTACAAACTCAAAGGATATGCATTGATCTTTGAGGGTATAGCCCCTTCAATCCATCGGAAGCTTTTTCAATTTTAATTCGTAAAGCAAAAGAAGGAGTTAAGGTGCGCCTGCTATATGATGGATTGGGCAGTCTTGAATTAAGCAAATCCTTTATTCAAGAATTAAAGGATGCCAATGTTGAAATTAATGTATATTCGACGATAACCAATGCATTTTTTAATAAAAAGCTCAATATTATCGAAACCATCGAAAAATTGTTGTCGCGGATGGTACCACTGGTTTTCTAGGAGGCTTTAGGAATCCCCATCTGAACAAGTGGGGATTTTTTGACGCTTACTTTGTAAAAAGTTTTTTGATATTGTGCATACTATCATAATACACAAAATGCACAGTCCCCTTAAAAGTAATTGTTCCATTTCAACATACATCCCTTCTCTTCCGTACATAAATGTGGATTGGTAATGTTGTTGACCAAGGGAGTGGTGGACCGAAGGCGCGGATATTAGTTTGGAAATGATTCTTTAAGCAATCAGCCAGTTCCTGTTTCATTCGTTAAAAATGTTAATCCATAACAAAGAAGCATGAGTAAATAGATTCCAGATACCAGTCCAATCCAATGAAGGCTGATCCAGATAAATCCGCCGGCCCAGCCAATGATACTGGAACCCAGATAATAGAACAACAAATAAAGGGAGGAAGCGGTGGCCTTCCGATTCGCAGGAGCTGCCACTCCTACCCATCCACTTGCAGTCGTGTGCCCGGCGAAAAAACCAAAAGCAAACACGGCGATTCCCAGGATTTTCAGCCACAAATTCGAAATAAGAGTCAGCGATGCACCAACTACAAAAATTAGACAAGCCAGTCCCATCAATTTTTTACGTGAATGATGGTCAGCCAATTTTCCAAACATGGTCGAACTCCACATGCCGTCCAAGTTCACAATAAATAAAAACCCAAGAGCGGTTTGGCTTAAATGGTAGGGTGCTTTGGTTAACGGATAACCAATATAGTTAAACAACATGATATACGAACCCATAACCAAAAACCCCATTGTGTAAATGGGAAACAGCCGTTTACTGCCAAGTACCGCAGCTAATGCTGTCAGATACTTAGTGAAAGGCGTTTTTTCCGTTTTGAAATTCCGCGAACTTGGTAAATAAAACCAAAAATATAAACTGCATAGAAAACAAGCGAAGCCCAAGACAAAAAAGGCGATTTGCCATGAAAATAAATCAGTCAATGGACCAATCGCTACACGCCCGATAAATCCGCCCACAGCTGTTCCCGCAACATACGCTCCCATCGTACCGCCAATGCTTAACGGAGAAATTTCTTCATTTAAATAAGCAATTGCAATGGCGGGAAAACCTGATACACTAATCCCTTCCAACAGTCGAATAAATAGAAAAAACCCAAAGCTGTAACTGAAAGCTGAAATAATCGAAAGGACTGATGTTACAAACAAAGAAATGGCCATGATTCGCTTCCGGCCGATTCGCCTTGATAAAAATGGAATGAACAATAAGCTTGCTGCAAGGGCAAGTGTAGGCAGCGAAATGGATGCGCTTGCGGTTGCAGGAGATACTCCGTATTGCTTCGAAAAAACATTAATTAATGGCTGCGGTGCATACAAAACGGAAAAGGTAACAATGCTACCAAGCAGCATAGATATTAACACGCGCTGGTAAGCTTTATCTTTTTTCTCTATGTACTCCATATTTCTCAGTTCCCTTCTTAAGTCAATTAGTACTTTAGAACATAACTGAGAAAAAGTCAAAGTACCAAGCGGTCTGGCATCCATACTTTATTGATTCAGGGTGTTCATTAAGTTGTATATCTAAATGCATAAATTTACATCTTTTTACATCTGTCAAGCCGTTTTTGGACTTATCTGACTTACCCCCTCTTTAATTCAACTGCTACTTTTTTAACACCCGGTTTAACAAATAGCATGGAAATCATCCCATAACAGCAAAAGGGTCCTGCTAAAACCCTTGTCAAATCTAGTATTCTGACACCCGCTAAGGCACCGCTCATTAATAATCTCCTCCTTTTGAAAAAATAAAAAAAGCCAGTTTAAACCCCAAAAAGGTAGTTTAAACCGGCTTTTGTTCGTGGGTTCTCTTCTGCTAAGAAGATCAGACGAATTTAGGCAGTTTTATTAATTCAATAAATCATTTGTTCAGAATGAGAAAGAGGGTAACTCTTTAACTGTGAACTAATCATAATATTCACATAGTTATTGTCACTTGTCAATAAAAAACTACGAAAAGGATTTCAAGGAAGAATATTTTCATCCTAGTCGGTTTGAATAAACTTTGTAAAATACCAATGATTTAAAAAGTATTGAATCCAGTTCGAATAAAATTGTATCCAATTTTTAAAATTTTTATATTAAAAACGTTAAAAACAGCTGATATATTGTTTTTATTGTATCCAATTTAAAAAGAGGTGGATATTATTTTGGGAAATGATAGTGAAGATAAATCAACAGTTGTAATATTTGTAACGAAAAGTCTCAGGAAAGCGATATTGAATGGAACATTAAAGAAGGGAGATCGGCTTATCCAAGAGGAATGGACTGAGCGACTGGAAGTGAGCCGCATACCATTTCGAGAGGCGCTTACACAGCTTCAGATGGAAGGCTTGGTGGAGTTGATCCCGCATAAAGGTGCTATCGTCACTCCAATTACAAGAGACGACATAGAGGAAATCTACCATACTCGCGCTTTATTGGAAGGGCTTGCAGTTGAGAAATCTCTTCCGTTTTTAACAGAAGTGGATAAAGGCCATTAAAAAGGATACTCATTGAAATGGAAGAGATAAAATATCAGATGCTACTAATGATCAATATATTCAGCTGAATGCCATTTTTCATGAAACATTGAGAAAAGGATGTCCATGGCTGAGAGTTCAAAAAATAGTGGAATCAATTAGAAAGTTAATAAAAAAGCAGGGAGAAAAAGATAATCTTCGAGTGTGTTATGAAGCTGGTCCAATAGGCTATGGTTTATATCGGCTTTTTCTTAGCCTAGGAATAGAATGTGAAGTGATTGCACCATCTTTAATCCCTAAAAAAACTAGGTGTGCGCATCAAAACTGACCGTAGGGATTCGATTAAACTAGCAAAGTTATTTCGCGCTGGCGAATTAACTCCTGTTTATGTGCCAACAGAAGATGACGAAGCCCTTCGGGATTTAGTTCGGGCTCGTGAAGATGCCAAAGAAGATGAGTTATGAGCCAAACATCGATTATCCAAATTCCTTTTACGAAATGATATTCACCCTCCTTTCAAAGGAAAAAAGTGGACTCGTAGATATCGTGAATGGTTAAATACTCTAAGGTTTGAACGTTCCACTTCTAAAGTAGTTTTTCAAGAGTATCTGCACCATCTACAAGAAATTGAGCAAAGGGTAAAACGATTTGAGGAAGAAATTAAATTACAATCGACCGAAGGTTACCATGCGCCAATGATTCAAGCACTCCAATCATTAAGGGGAATAGCTACGATTACAACTACCAGCCTTGTGGCTGAGATAGGATCATTTAAAAGTTTTGCCCTGTGGGGGACCTATCATAAGTAATATGAACCCTAAAATTGCACTTAAAAGAATATATAGAAACAAATACATAATTATCCTCTACTTTCATGACATTTGTGTTAGTTAATATTTACAATTACGGAAACCCTTCTTCACTAAACTGCTTCGTTAGCGAATAAGAAAGGCGACTGCTCTTATTGAACAATCGCACCCTATAGTTTAAGTACAAGTTGTCACAAACTTGTTTATATCAATAGAAATTCTGTTTATCAAATGAGTATAAATTTTAACCTTCGTATAACTCAATAGATTCTTGTAAATTTATTAGCGTTTCTAACAAATCTTTATATTTTTCCTTACCCATACCATTTTCAACTTTTTCTTGTATTTGTAACCAAATTGGCGTTGCTTCCTCTAATTTGGCAAGACCCATATCGGTTATCGAGATAGATTTTGTTCTTGAATCATTTTTATCCTTTGTAATGTTAACATAGCCACTTTTTTTGAGGATATTTACATTACGAGTAATAGTAGTTTGATCAAGTAACATAATCTCTCCTAGCTTGCTTATTGAAATCTTTTTATGACGGGCGACGTTTACTAACATATAGTATTGGGTGACTTTTAAGCCAGTAGGTTGCATTTGCTTTTCATATACTTGTGTAACAATTCTTGCTGCTTTTCTAAGGTTCGCACTGGCACAAAATTGTATAATATAATCCATCTCATTGTGATTGTTATTCATAAAGCAGATCTCCTTTCGAATCCTTTCAAACTTAATATGTCGTTCACGATATTATCATAAAAGAGGCATTCGATATTTAATTGGAAATTATTTCTTGACAGATAATATGTTTACTAATACCATTATATATGTATATACATGAATTTAAAAAGAGAAGAAAAAAACATTTTTTCTTTTTATACTGCGTTCAATATATGTATATACATATAAATGAATGGAGGAGGTATTCTATGGCACTTTATCTTGATGATTTAAAAGTGGGTGATACTTTTATCAGTGAGAAATATCATTTAAGTGCAGACAAAATAAAAAGATTTGCACGTGAGTTTGACCCCCAGGTTTTCCATTGTGATGAGAATCTAGCAGAAGATACTTTTTTCAAAGGATTAGCTGCTAGTGGTTGGCATACCGCAGCGATTACTATGAAATTATTGACAGATAGTCTGCCTTTTGCTCATGGGATTATTGGAGCTGGTGGAGAGATTAAATGGCCACAGCCAACTCGCCCAAATGATGTTTTATATGTAAAGAGTACAATTAAAGAAATCAAGCCTTCTAAATCAAAACCTAACCAAGCTCTTGTAATTGTTGAGTGTGAAACTTTAAATCAATATAATGAGGTTTGTCAAAATTTAGTAACAAAACTTTTAAGCTTTAAAATGAGTTAAGGTTACAAAAGTCAAAGCTATCGAGGGATTTTTGCAGTTTGAAGCTCTTATCGAGAGCTTTTTTCTTATCTTTAACTGATCTCGGCACATTCAGGTGTTCGTGCTCAAGCATTAAAGTATGATGGAGATATGGTAGACGATTTCCATATTATCATGGGAAAATGCTCAATCCATGTATGTAATGCACCATCGCCAGCAGCAACAGCGTCAATTGAAATTGGTAAAGAAGTGGTAAGGCGTATTCCAATACAGACGAGATTAATAGAATCAGCCCAAGTTATCTAAACTATTTTTAGGAGAGGTAGATCATATGTTAAATGGAAAAACTGTTTTTATCGCTGGACACGCACGTTTACCCCAAGGAATGGCACCCAAAAGTGTGTTTGATACGTTAACGATTACAGCAGAAATAGACAGAAAATATGGGGTTATACTTGAGGCATCTTGTACATTGGCTACCGAACAGGCACGTCAATTTATTGGACAGATATTGAGGGGATTAAGTTTAAAGGATGGAATGGATGAAGCAGTCGATGCCATCCAAATGTATTATCACGGTAAGGCAACGAATGCACTGATAGCGGCATTAAAAGATCTTGCTCTCCATTATGAACAACTGAAATCGAGTGAAAAGTAACGAATCCAGGATGGTTAGACATTTTTTATAAAAACTATTTGAAAATTTAAAATGATTTGACCATTCTGTTTAGAAGTGATATATTTTTTAATAACTAATATTTATAACATGTTTACCTTTTGAAAAATCGCCTTTTCAAAACCGTGAAACTGATTCCGCTAGGCCTAACTATATCATTACAGAATCAGGAATTGGTTATCGATTTATGACCAATACTTAATTTTTGCCTTACCTTAATTCGTTTGTTTTAGTTGATTAAGTGGGTAAATTAAAGTAGGAAAGGGAAAGAGGGCAAGCAAAATAGGGAGCAATTTTTACAAAACTATATAAAGAATAGAGAGAATCGGATATACTAAAATTGGTGGATTGAACATAAATACAATTGATTTAATTAGATAAATACTAGTGGCATTTTTAATGAAAATTCATTAAAGGTAGATTTGGCGGTAATTCTTTTAATTTTACTAACAGCAATTAATTTGCAATTAGTACGTGGAGTCTTCAAAACTGCTTGAGACTACGTGTGTGGTCTGGCGGGTTCGATTCCCACGAAGTCCCCCAATCCAGCTATATCAAGGGTTCTAAGCTTGAAGAGCATGGGGGGCAATTGTATTCTTATAAAGAAATCCTCGTGTTCAACCACGAGGATTTCTTTATAATCACTATCAACATGTATCATATAAGTCGCTTTTTAAGCGTAAAACATGACTCTTTGTTTTTATTAATAACCAGTAGAGTCTGCTTTACCAGTGAATAAGGCAACACTTGAGCTTGAACCAATTCTTGTTGCTCCCGCCTCTACCATGGCTTTCAAATCGTTAAGATCACGAACGCCGCCGGAGGCTTTTACTCCGATGTCTGGGCCTACTGCTTTTCTCATTATTGCAACATCCTCGACTGTTGCCCCGTACAAAGAAAAGCCAGTTGATGTTTTGACAAAATCAGCTCCCGCTTTTACCGCTAATTCACATGCGCGAACTTTTTCTTCTTTTGTTAATAAGCACGCCTCTATTATTACCTTAACTAATGCTTTTCCTTTTGCAGCATCTATAACCACACGAATATCTTGCTCTACCAGTTCATCATTTTTATCTTTCAATGCCCCGATATTGATTACTGTATCGACTTCCGTAGCGCCATTCTCAATTGCATTTTTTGCCTCAAACGCTTTTGTTTCAGGGGTATTGGCCCCTAATGGAAACCCAATCACTGTACAAACCTTTACATCTGTATCTTTTAAAATTTCTGCTGCCTTTTGTACCCAAGTTGGGTTTACACATACAGAAGCGAAACCATATTGCTTTGCTTCTTCACATAACTTTACAATCGCTTCTTTTTTTGTGTCCGCCTTTAATAATGTATGATCAATTAAATTTGCATAATTCAAATGAACCAGCCCCTTACAAAATAAATAGGAATAATAGTTGTCAGACGACCAACAACAATATTCGTTACGATTATAACAAGAAAATCACTTAAGTAAACATTTATTTTATATTTCGATAAATCGTCACATTTCATACAATTCACTTCCATTTTCATTTTCACCAGATTCTATCTAGGTTTTATTGGCGTGTGGAATTCATTAAAATAAGTGGATGGTTAAAATATTATAAAATTGGATGGTTATTTTTCTGAGATGCTCAATATTATAGGAGGGATAGTATCTTTCCATTTCCACATATGTTGCCGAAAATTTAATACACATCTTGTAGGAGGCTTTCAGCTTTAATTTTTAAAGGCGAAAGTTATGAAATACGCGATGAAAACCTTAAAAATTTCCAGCCCACCCCGGTCCTAGATTTTTTTAATAGTGTCCATTATTCGAGTAAAAGTTCATCCTCACAAAGGACTGAACAATAATACCATTACAAACAAAATGAAATCACTTTTATACCTATTGACTAATGACCAGAAAGGTAATTATTTTATGAATGTCAGTTCGAAAAAAAACAAAGAGAAAAATAATATATGATATAAAAAAAGGAGGTAGTAAATGGAATGGAAACCAGATTACGAAGAAACGTCTTCCAAGCTGGAACCGGCGTTTTTACCCAATCTACCTGTAACCCAAAGGATACGAAAAGAAGCGGTAGAACATAAACTTATCATCTTAAATTATCAGAAGATCTTTTTCCAATGGATTCCTTAAGCCAGATTACAACTACAAGATCATTTATTGGTAGCTTAGGTTATGATCATCCACAGGGGAACGTGATACTCAGTGAATCCATTACAAAGCATGTTAAGCTATTTCGGAGAATTGAGACAAATCCTTCTTCCATATTAATTACAACTGGAGCACAACAGACTCTTCATTTAGTGGTTCAATGTCTGTTGAAGCCAGTTGATGCAGTAGCAATAGAAGACCCTTCTTATAGCTTTAATCTACCAATTTTTAAAACCGCCGGGATAAAACCATATTATTTATCAGTAGATAAGGATGGTATTAATCCAGACGAATTAATGGATCTAAAATTTCTAAATCCTATATTATGGAGTAGTGGATTTTATTAAATGGTCCACTCAACGGGCGTTTATTTACTTTGAATTAAAAATGGAAAAGAACTCTCTTGACAGATCATCTAGGATAAAATACAATATTTCTAGAAATACTGAAATAATAAATGCTGAAAAGGATATTTTTAGCTGTGATGATGATATTGCAGTAAAAGTCTATAAGGCACTAGGTGAATCGACTCGTTTACAAATCGTAAAATTACTTGCAGGGCAATCAGAGTTAGCTTGCCTGGAAATGGCACATCAATTAAAAGTTCCTGCCAATTCAACATTGACGCATCATTTAAAACCATACCATTACTCGATTGCGGATTATTAGTAGTTCGCAGAGAGGGAACCTTCAGATATAACAGTTTACAACGAGAAGTCCTTGCACAATACGCTCCCGCTTTACTTTAATGTTAAAGCGGAATAATTTTAATTTTAATTTCAGTATTTATAGAAATACAGAATAATCGAAATGAACGGGGGAAAATTTATGGTTCAAATTAGCAAAGAAACAAATTCTTGGGGAAATTTAAAAAATGGTATAGAAAGTAAATTGTTTGAACCGATAAAAATTGGAGCTTGGAATTTACGCTCTCGTATCGCAATGGCACCGTTAACAAGATCCTTTGCAGATGATCAAACAGGCGTAGTAGGAGAGGATATTGTTGAATATTACCGAAAACGTGCTGCTGATGGAATTGGTTTAATCATTTCAGAAGGAACGGTCATTAG